>JANXTV010000210.1 GCA_025352185.1 Oligoflexia bacterium | reverse complement strand
ACGGTCATCGAGGTTTAAATTCTCGATTTTCCGTTTCTGGTTTACCGCCCGAGTCAGGGTACGCAGATTCCCCTCGAGTTCCTGCTCTTTCGTCACGGTCGGATCGACTTCAATCGAAACGAGCGAATCGACGGCAAGATTTTTATTCTCACCCTTCGGAGCGCGCTGGATCGATACGTCGGCGAAGGTGATTTCTTCCCCATCGACCTTTAACGTCGCGCCGGTCTCGAGCTTTAGAAGTTCGGAGAGCGGCATCGCGCCGATCGCCGCGCCGACTTGCTTCATCTTCCCGCCGAGGCGTTTTCCTAAGACCTGGAAGTTCGCTTTCGCGGTCACGGTGACGAAGTCGTCTTCGTTCGATAAGTATTCGATTTTCCGAATATTGAGTTCGTCTTTAAAATAGATTTCGAATTTTTTCAGATTCTCGAGGACGCGCTTTTCCCGGTGAATAATCTTCATCGTAAGCAGCGGGATCTTCGCTTTTACTTTAATTTTCTCGCGGTGATTTCGTCCGAGGGTTACGAGTGCATCCATTACCTTTACCGCTTCCTCGAGTTCGGGATGGATGAGTTTTGCGTTCGCCGTGGGAAAGTCCTCGAGGTGCACGGACTCGTGGGCATTCGGCAGGACGCTCTTTAGGTTTTGGTACATCGTCTCCGAGAGGAAGGGCGCGAAGGGAGCCATCACTTTCGTGAGAGTGGAGAGGACGTGGTAAAGTGTTTCGTACGCGTAGCGCTTATCGTCCGGCATTCCATTCGCCCAGAAGTGGGAGCGGTTAAAGCGGATGTAGGTATTCGTGAGTTCTTCGACGAAGCCGAGCAGATGGGGAACGACGTTAAAGAGTCGGTATCCTTCCATCTCTTTTTCGGTGTTTTGGATGAGGGAGTTTAGGCGCGAGAGGATCCACTGGTCGAGGGGATTCGGGCTCTGAGCGGGGTCGAGTCCAGGTCCACCGGAGGAGGACCCTCCCGGCGTGAAGCTATCCACGTTCGCGTAGTTCACGAAGAAGGCGTAGGAGTTCCACCACCGTAAGAGGATCTTACGTACGACTTCGGTTACCGACTTTTCTGCGAAACGAAGTTCTTCCGCCTTCACGACGGGAGAATTAATCATATAGAGGCGCAGGGCATCCGCGCCGTGACGATTTAACACTTCGTTTGGATCGGGGTAGTTCTTAAGGGACTTCGACATCTTCTTACCATCTTCGGCGAGAATGAGTCCGTTCACGATCACGTTCTTAAAGGGAGCTTTATCGAAGAGGGCTCCGCCGATCACCATGAGGGTATAGAACCACCCGCGGGTCTGGTCTAAGCCTTCGGCGATAAAATCGGCCGGAAAGGTTTTTTCGAATTCGGCTTTTCCGGTTTTCGGATAACCGATCGAAGCGTACGGCATCGAGCCGGATTCGAACCAGCAGTCGAGGACGGGGATGATCCGTTTTAGCGGGGCTTTTCCCGTCGGCGAAGGAATTTCAATCGAATCGATCGAATCCATATGGAGATCAGTCACTTTCTTTCCGGAAAGTTTCTCGAGTTCCTCGCGGGACCCGATGCAAATCATTTCGCCTTCTTTATTTCGCCAGATAGGTAGCGGCGTTCCCCAGAAACGATTACGCGAAATTGCCCAGTCGCGCGCGTTCTCGAGCCAGTTCCCGAAGCGTCCGTCACGAAGGTGCTCGGGCACCCAGCGCGTGGTCTTATTTGCTTTAATGATTTTATCTTTTACCTGTTCGACCCGGACGAACCAGGACGAAACCGCGCGGTAGATCAGCGGCGTATCCGTTCTCCAGCAGTAGGGATAGGAGTGCGTAAGCGTATCGTGGCGGACGAGGCGGCCTTTCGCTTTAATCTCGGCGATTAAATCTTTATCGGCGTCTTTCACCCGCACGCCCGCGTAGTTCCCGACGGCGGAGGTAAACATCCCGTCGTCGTCGACGGGGTTTACGAGTGGGATCCCGTTCTTTTGGCAGGCGAGATAATCTTCTTCTCCGAATGCGGGTGCCATATGCACGATTCCGACTCCGGATTCCATCGTCACGTGGTCGGAATGGATGACTTTAAACGCGCCTTCTTTTTCTTTATCGGCGAAGTACGAAAAAAGAGGTTCGTACTTCCATCCGAGCAAGTCTTTCCCTTTCATCTCAGCGACGATATCGTAATTTTTTTCGGCGTCTTTTCCGAACGGATTTTTCCAGAGAATTTTCGAGAGGATGAATTCAGCGGGAGTTTTACCCTCGCTCGGGGATTTTTCTCGGATCTGGACGTAGTCGGCGTCCTGGTGGACGGCGAGACCTAAGTTCGAAGGAAGGGTCCACGGGGTCGTCGTCCACGCGAGGAGCGAGAGGTTCGGCTTATCTTTAACGGGGAAGGCGACGGTGACGGCCGGGTCTTGGACTTGTTTATAGTTTAAGTTCGCTTCGAAGTTCGAAAGCGCCGTCGAGAGTCCAGTCGAGTAGGGGACGACTTTATACCCTTCGTAGATGAGTCCCTTATCGAACATCTGGCGGAAGACCCACCAAACGGATTCCATGAATTCGGGCGACATCGTGAAGTAGGCATTCTCCATGTCGACCCAGCGGCCGATCCGCTTTACGGTGCGTTTCCATTCTTCGGAGTAGCGCTGGACGATTCCGCGGCAGGCGGAGTTATAGGCGGCGACGCCCATCGCGTGAACGTCTTTATTCGATTTAATGTTCAGCGACTTATTAATTTCGTGTTCAACCGGAAGTCCGTGGCAGTCCCATCCGAAGCGGCGCGGGACGGAGTAGCCCTTCATCGTCCAGTAGCGGGGAACGATATCTTTTAAAGTCCCGGCGAGGAGATGGCCGTAGTGCGGGAGTCCGGTCGCAAACGGCGGGCCGTCGTAGAAGG
>JANXTV010000007.1 GCA_025352185.1 Oligoflexia bacterium | reverse complement strand
GCGACCGATCCCGTCATGATGGAAGTCGTCGAACGTTATCCGAACGGAAACTATAAACTGCGTGGACTGAAAAAGATTCGGTTTCATGGCCAGTCTAAAATGGTGAGTGTCATCGCGATTGCGAAAAACTCAGACATCTCGACCGACGAAACGATTAACTCAGGAAAACTCTATGAATATCGCATTGAAGCCGTACGTTAAGGCACTCGGAGTTTTTCTCTCGGTGGCGAGTCTTAGCGGAGTGGCCCAGGCCGCTCGCCTAAAGGACGTTGCCGAAGTGAAAGGCGTTCGGGAAAATATTCTTATCGGTTACGGTATCGTCGTCGGACTTAAGGGCAGCGGCGACTCGAGTGCGGACGTGACGAGCCAAAGTCTCGGAAGACTTTTCGGTAAGCTCGGCCTCGACGTAAAGAACGGGGCCGGAATTAAGTCGAAAAACGCGGCGGCCGTGATCGTCACCGCGAAATTACCTGCCTTCGCCCGCGCCGGAAATAAAATCGACGTGACCGTTTCTTCAATCGGAGATGCGAGTTCGCTCGAAGGGGGAACCCTCCTCGTAACTCCGCTGCAGGCGGGAGACCAGAATATCTATGCGGTTGCCCAGGGTGCCGTATCGATTGGTTCGATCGCGGACGGTACGACGAAAAACTTCCCGACCGTAGGCCGGGTCGTGATGGGGGCTTCGGTCGAGAAAGATATCGACACGAATTTCTCTCAGAAGCGCTCCGTACGGATGACCCTCCATTCTCCAGACTTTACGACGGCCGCACGACTCGCCGTTTTAATTAACGGAGAACTCGGCGGAAAATACGCTACCGCCCGCGACAGTGCCACGATCGATATGGTGATTCCTTTTACTTACGAAGGAAACTCGGTCGAATTCATGGCGGCGATTGAAAACATTAACGTGAACGTCGACACCAAAGCGAAAGTGGTTCTGAACGAGCGGACCGGCACCGTCGTAATGGGCGATAAAATTACGATTACCTCGGTTGCGATCGCGCACGGAGATCTTTCGATCCAAGTGGGCGGCGCGGGATCCTCCGCTACGAGCGGAAAGAGCGGGAGAGTTGCGGAATTAAAGAGTGGCTCGAGTGTTTCCGATCTCGTGAAAGCGTTAAATACCTTAGGCGTTCAGCCGAAAGACCTGACCTCGATTTTTCAAACTCTGAAGAGCATGGGTGCTCTTCAAGCCGAACTGGAGATTCTGTGATTTTTTGGAAGGATTTTATTTTAGATGATTCTTTAGGACCGGTTCTTAAAGACTACCGTAGCTTGGATGCAAGTCGTTCAAGTGTCATGGATGATGCGAGCAAAAAGGCGTTGATCCAGGAAACAAGACGGGAAGCTGAGCCCCTCAGTGCTACAAACACAGGATGTGTGCGTGACACTGCTTGGACGAAAGTCCAAGTCCAGGGCCTAGATTCAAATCTTGAAACCAACGCCGCTACCCACAGGGATGTGGAGAGCGACTTCGCACAGCTACGGCCGAGAGGGGCGGGATGAAAATCTCGCCCCTCTCACCCCCTCCAACGGGTGTCCGCCAAGAGTCTGACAGGGGGCCATACGTGGCCCCCAAGTCAGGCGCGGCGGTAAAACGTTCGAGGGAAAACGTCGACCCCCAGATCCGCGAGGCCGCGGAAGGACTGGAGGCGATGTTCCTGAACACGATGATGCAGGCAATGCGAAACACTGTTCAGGAATCCGAATTAAGTTTAGAGAATCCCGCGACAAAAATTTATCGCGGAATGCTGGATAGTGAAGTGGCGAAACAGACCGCGCGGAATAACTCTGTCGGTTTAGCAGATCAGATCATTGCCTATCTGGAGCAGCGTGGCTACACTAGTAATAAGGCTCCGATCCATGGAAGAACGAAGCCTGTAGCGGATTCTGATCGAAACGGTGTAAGTACCGTTCCGGCGGCCGCCGCTAAAAAGGATATTCCGAGTGAAGTCCGTACAGGAGGTACCGATGAAAGTTAATTCGTCTGTGAGTTCAAATGTTCAAGGGCCGCAAACCGAGAGTCTGAAGAAGGCGGAAAAATCCGCGAAGACGGAACGGGCGACCCAGATTGAAAAAACTTCGAAGGAGCAAAACTCCGGTGCGCCCGCCGCCGCGGAAATTTCTTCTCGCGGAAAAGAGATGGCGAAGGCCGCCGCGATTGCTTCGGCGACTCCGGACGTTCGCGAAGACCGAATCGCGGAGATTAAAAAGCGTATCGCCGCGGGCGAGTATAACGTCGATTCCGATGCGATCGCCGATAAGATGATCGGCGAACACGCCGGAATGTAATCGCCCCGTTACTGAGCTCATCCCGTGAGGGAAAACGATTGATTAGGATGATCAGTCGGTAAATGAATCAGGAGGATTCTCTTGAACGAAGCACTCGAAAAACTCTATTCCTGCCTCCAGCGGATGATCGGCCTCCATCGGCAGCTTTACGAAGTCTGTAAGATGGAGCGGGACGCATTCGTGGCTGCGGACTCTAAACTCATTCTCGAGCATACTTCGGCGAAAGAACTGATCATCGAAACGATTCGCCAGGCGGAAGCCGACCGAATTCGGATTTCCGCGCAGCTTTCCGTGCTCTGGAAGAAGCCGCTTTCGGATCTCACGCTGAACTTTATCATCCGGGAAATCGAGCCCGAAGATTCTAAAAATGCCGAACGGTTTCGGAGCACTCTAACGGCGCTTACCGTTCTGATCGAACGCGCCCGAAAACTAAACGAATCGAATCGTTCACTCGTCGAGAAATCGCTCGAACACGTGCACGCGATGAAAAAGAACGTCTTTAGTGAATCGGTGCCGCAAACGGATACGTACGGTAACCAAGGGCAGAAGCTCGCTCCGACGGGCGGCGCGCGCCTCCTGTCAACGGAAGCGTAGAGGCGAAAGGGTAGAATGGCACTTCCGAATGTCATGCAAACGGGAAGAAGTGGGATGGTGGCTGCGAAAGCGCAGATGGCCACGACGTCCCACAACATCTCGAACGCAAACACGGAAGGCTTCTCTCGCCAGCGGATTGAACAGCGCGCGGATAATGCGATCCCGCACGGCGGAAAAAATATGATCGGGCAGGGTGTGACCCTCGCACGGACCGACCGCCTGAACGATCAGTACATCGAAAAGCAGATTCGAAACGCCAGCCGTGATCTCTCCCACCTTGAGGAAAAAGATCTCGCCCTTAAGCAGACGGAAGATATCTTTAACGAAATGGGCGGCGAGGGACTGAATCGCCTCGTTTCGAAGTTCTTTAACGAGTTCCGAAAACTCGCAAACGAGCCCGATAACGAAGCCGTCCGTCAGAGCGTGCGCGAATCGACCCTCGCGATGGCGAACGATTTCAAGCGCCTTCACACTTCGATTAATGACGTACGGAACCACCTCGACGCCCGGGTCGAAGGATTTACCGGTGAAGCAAACGCGATCGCCGAACAGATTAAAGACCTGAACATTAAAATTAAAGTTCAGGAACTGTCCGGATCGGCCGCGAACGACCTTCGGGATCAGCGTGACCTCATGTTGAAGCGCCTTTCGACCTACGTCGATATCTCGACCCATACCGATAAAGACGGCGGAATCAACGTCGACATTAAAGGCGTGGGTCCATTCATCAGCGGTCCGAATGCCGAAAAGTTCCAGGTGGAACGCACGGCTAACGACGGCGAGGGTAAACCCGAAAACTCGTTTGCGATTCGTTCGACGGGGAATGCCTCGAACGATATTACGCACGCGCTAAAGGGTGGAAAAATCGGGGCCCTTCTCGAAGTTCGTGACCAAACCCTCTCCGGTGTTCTCGACCGCCTGGACGAAATGGCGTCGACGATTACGAATTCCGTAAACGCGATTCACCGCGAAGGGATTACCCGTTACGGAACGAAGGGCGTCGACTTCTTTAAAGAGTTACCCGGTAAGGAACGCGCTTCGCAGTATATGGCGCTTTCGGACGCGGTCGCTAACGACGCAAACCAAATCGCGGCCGGCGCCATCCCGGATTCCCCGGGCGATAACCGTATAGCCGTAGCGATCTCCCAACTCCAGAACATGCGCGTGATGGATAATGGGAACGCGACGATCGACTCGTTCTATAACGGCCTCGTCGCCGACGTGGGTGTGGTTGCGGGGAAAACGCGGAACTCTCTCGTTCAGCAAAAAGATATCAGCATGCAACTCGATAAGATGCGCGAGCAAATCGCCGGCGTCTCCATCGACGAAGAGACGGCGAATCTTCTCCAGTTCCAGCGAGCCTTCGATGCCTCCGCTAAAGTCATTTCGGTTGCGGATCAGTGTCTACAAACGGTCCTCGACCTTCGAAGATAATTTACGGGGAATGAACGATGCGCGTAAGCGATAACACAAATTTCGGTCTGGTTCGCGAGACCATTAACCGGACGAAAGGGCGGATGGAAAAACTCCAGACCCAATCGGCTACCCTGAAAAAGGTAAATACGCCTTCGGACGATCCCGTGGGTTCCTCGAAAATTCTCGAAATCAGGACGGATAAAGTGAACAACGAACAGTTTTTAATGAACGCGAAACTCGCCGAAGCGCAGCTGAATAATTCGGAGACGGCGCTCTCGGAATTGGCCGACATCGTCGTGCGCGCAAAAGAAATTGCCCTCCAACAGGCTAGCGGAGCGTCTGCGAATGACGAAACCCGCCTCGCCGTAGCCGAAGAAATTACGCAGATGTACCAAAGCGCGATTGGAACTGCTAACCGCCGAATCGGTGATCGGTACGTTTTCGGGGGATATAAAACCGACCAGCCTCCCGTGACGGTGGACGGAAAATATGTCGGTGACGACGGCCAGATGATGGTCGAAGTGGGCCGCGACGTCTTCATCGCGATGAATATTCCCGGTCACGAAGCGTTTAATACGAATCCGGGCGTCGAGTCCCGTCCGGCCGATATGGGAGAGTCACCCGAACTCCAGATGCGGGCCGGAAACCGGGCACCGGCGAGCTACTCGGCGAATGGACAGCCCGCGAAGGGTGCCGGGGCGATCGGCCCTCAGGCGGAGAACGTGAACGTTTTCGAGGAACTACAGAACCTGCGAATCGGCCTCCTCACGAGCGACACCGATACGATTCGAAATACGCTCGAACGGTTTGATCTCATCCACGGCCGCCTGAACTCGATGCGGGCTAAAATCGGTTCCCGAGTAAATGGCCTCCAGACCATGACCCAGTCCCTCGAACGCCAGAATATTACGAACGCGCAACTGGGGTCCCACTTAGAAGACGCCGACATGGCCCAAGTCGTGAGCGATCTCGCGAAGGAAGAAACCGTCTTTCGCAGCGCGTTACAATCATCGAATAAGCTCCTGCAACCGACCCTCATGGAGTTCCTTAAATAGTGGAAATGAAAAGAGTGGTTGAGATTTGCGGAGCGTTATACTAATTGAACCCTCGGTAAAGGATTACTGGCTTTACTAGAGATGGAGTTTTTATGTTGGTCCTCACCCGAAAGCTCGGGGAAAGCATCGCGATCGATGATCATATCAAGATCGTAGTTGTTCAAATCAAAGGGAAGCAGGTCCGGTTAGGGATCCAAGCACCAAAAGAAACCAAAATTCATCGCGAAGAAGTTTACTCGGCCATTCAAGATCAGAATAAGCAGGCGGCAAAGACTTCAGTTGCAGTGAACCAAGTTTCCAAAGTATTAAAAGGTTAAGGTTTTTTGGAAAACTGATCCAGGATGGAGCAGTGAAGGTCAAACTGGGGGAAAGAGCATGATCGTACAAACAGGACGTTTTGGTAAGCTCGAAGTCGCGGAAGCGGATCTCATCTCGATCGCGGGTGGGATACTCGGGTTTCCAGAATTCACGAAATTCTGTCTCGTCGATCCAGGTGACGACGTCCTGATCGTCTGGCTCCAATCTCTCGAAAATCCAGAACTCGCAATCCCGCTGCTGGAACCAAAAATTTTCAAAACGGACTACACCGTTCGCCTCAGCGCCGCGGAACTTCGCGAACTGAAGCTCGATAATGTAAATCAGTCTGCCGTTTTCACGATCCTCACGATCGCCGATGACATCAGTCAGATGACGGCAAATCTGAAAGCGCCACTCGTCATTAACCTCCGCGAAAAACTCGCGAAGCAAGTGGTTCTCCAGGAAAACGAATACACAATTAAGCACCCGATGTTTAAAGAGCTGCGTACCCACCTGATGACGATCGCGTCTCAGCGCCGGGGTTCTTCGGCTTCGGATGTGGCCGCCGAAGCTCGCGAGAGTTCGATCATCTCGATCGAAACGATTCCGCCTTCGCTCACCGTAAAGAGCCTTCAGGCTTAAACCCGATGGTTCCCTTAAACTTTTTAAGCCGGATTTCGCAAGGAATCCGGCTTTTTATTTTTATTCTCTCCGGGCTTCTATCTGCAGTCTCGATCGCGTCGGCCTCGGAACCGACTACCGACGAAGGCCGAACGAATCGCAGTGCATTTCCGATGGTGAAATACCAGGATCGGTATTCGCTCGTGCCCCCTACTATCGAATCAGCCCTCCGTGAAAAGATCGAACAGGTTCTGACTCCGGTCCGGCTGCGCCCAGAGAGTTGGTTTAAATCCACGTTTGGTAGCTCTGCGACTGCGGGAGAACGTGCCCGAATTTTCGATAGTTTCAGCGAAACCGAAATCTGGCGCTGTTCGAGTGATTACTGCCGCGAGTGTCCGAGTGCCGAATACCTCGGCTGCGTCCTCGGTGCGAAACGTCCGAATGGATATGGCGTCGTCGCGGTCATCCACCCCTGTCTTTACGGAGAAGGGAAGTGTGTGAAGAAGGGGAGTATCGACGGGTGGGCCGAGCGGGCCGTATCGACCATTCCGTACTATAAACTCGGGCTTCGCGCGGGAGCTCGCCCGCTCGAAAAGTTTCAGACCGATTCGGCAGCGTGGATTCATAAGACTTCGGCGGCGGTAAACGAAATCCTGGGAGCGTGCCCGGGGCCGTATTCAAAAAAGGCGATGACGTTCCTGACCGAGAATGGCGGAATTTCTGAGCCGAATGCTGCGTTGAAGGCCTGCTCCGCGAAGTATCTCTCCGCAATACGAAATCTTCCGGAAACCTGTAAAATTTTAAAGACTGAAGCAAAAGAAGCCTGGGCAGGTTTTACAAAGGATTACCTTTCGAAGAATCCGGAAGTACTCCGTGCGGATTCCTTTAGCCGCAAGATGTTTTGCCGAAACCGGGAGGCGCGTACTCTCTTTACCGGAGTAGAAACGAATCCGGTCCTCTTCCTCTTCGATGGGGCGTGTGAGGGAGAAGCACCGACTTCGATTACAGATTTTATTCGTGCGGCTCTCCCGCGCGGGCTTAAGGCGAGACTCGATACATCGGGCTGTTTACCTAAGGGTTCGGTGAAAAAGAGCGAAGAATCCGGCACGGGTGATCTGAGTAACGGCCCGGAGATTCAACTCGAACCGAATTAATAAACGATCGTAATTTCGTTCTTATACTCGATCAGTTCTTTAATGTTCTTCACTTCGCGGATCATCCACTTACCGTCTTCGAGGGTCATCTCACACATGCGTTTTGTCGTTACGCGCGCATCCGGACCCCGGCCCTGGTCGAGGTAGGTGAGTTCGTAGGTAACGTCCGTGCGATTCGGCGTGACGGGCTTTACTTCGCGGACGGCAATTTTTAGAAGTTCGCGTTTAGTGTCCACGAATGCGAGGCGGAACTGTTCGTCACTCCAGGAAACGAGGCGATTCTTTGCCCCGCCCGTTAAATACCCAGTGAGTTTAGTCCGGTCGGCCGTATCGTGGATGGAAAAACTCGTATTAATATAATCGGTCAGTCGTTGCTTCGGGTCGTTATCGCCCGCTAATTTCTTCGTGCACGCGGAAAACCCGAGCACCAAAATGAGCACGGTCATGATCGAGGCATTTTTTAGAACGCGGTTTTTAGCTGCTGACATGACCTTCTCCACGGAGAACTTCAATAAAATCGGCGAGATCTTTTCGCGAATCCAGATCGGTATTCTTAAATTCTACCCCAATCCCGGCCCACGACGAATTGATTTTAGAGGCGAGACCCGAGATCAGCGTTACTCCACACGCAATCTTTGAACCTCGGTAAAGTAGAGTAATTTCGCCCGGCAAACTTTTCTCCGTTCCCCGGTCGAATGCTCCGAGAATAAATCCGCCTTCGAGGTTCAGTTGACTTAAGCGAAGGCCCCTTCGATCCCCCCAGTCGAGTGCGAGTCCCGGAATGGGTTCCGGAGTGCTCTGGTACCAACGGGTTCCGGGTGAAAGTGCCGGAAACTGGAGCGCGGCCCAGACGCGGTCGACGTACGCATAGCCCGCGATTCCAAATGCGACGGCAAAGAGCCCCAGACCGACGTTTTCTTGGCGGAGGGAGAGAAATAAAAAATCGAGCGTTAAAACCCCCGCCGCGACCGCGACGATGGCGACGGCCCATTTGTGGGCCCGGGTGATCGCTACCGCGAGTGCCGAGGTGACGCCTAATGTGATGATCCAAGGTAACCACTCCCGCGTCGGGTCCCATTGCCACCAGGGCATCCTGCGCACGAGAAGCGACGCAAAGAGTAGGACGGGGAACGACAGGAAGAGTAAAATCGCGATTCGACGCAGTCGTTCAGGGGTTTTCCAGAGGCGCATCGTTAAAAAATCTCACGCCTACCGAAAACTTTCAATCTATCGCGGCATTTCGTTATCATTCCCGTATGGCAGAACGAATTACGATTGCGGGAGTCATGACGGGAACGTCGTGTGACGGAGTGGATATTGCGGCGATCGAATTTGATCCCGAGAGCTGGACTCCGAAGTGGGAAGCGAGTCTACCCTATCCGAAAAAACTTCGCGAACGGGTATTCAAACTCCAGGCACCGGGAGCGAAAACTTCGGTCGAAGAAATATTTAGCCTCCACACCGAAATTGGCGATTGGTTCGGGGATGTTTTACTCGATTTAATCGAGGGACTTTCCGCCGACGAGCGACCGGCCGCAATCGCGATGCACGGGCAGACGATCGCCCACCATCCGACTAAGCGCCCCCACGGATTTACGGTCCAGCTCGGAGATCCGACGCGAGTAGCGGAAAAAACAGGTAGAACCGTAATCTCGAATTTTCGGCAGGGAGATCTTGCGGCAAACGGAGAGGGAGCTCCGCTCGTACCCCTCTATCACTATTTACTCAGTTCGATCCTTCCCGGCGGACACGACGGAATTGCGATCCACAACCTAGGTGGAATTAGTAATTTCACCTACATCGATCCCAAGGGTGGAATTATCGCGTGCGATACCGGCCCGGCGAACGTATGGATCGATGCCGCCATGGAAAAAAACACCAAGGGTAAAAAGCACTTCGATGCGGGCGGTGCGGTTGCCCTCGAGGGGAAGATTAATCTTCCCGTTTTAAAAGCGCTCTTAAAGCATCCGTACTTAAAACTACCGGCGCCGAAGTCGACGGGACGGGATGACTTTCCACCGGAGTATTTTCTCTCGCGCGCTAAGGCCGTAAAGGGGAATGATCTCGTCGCAACGGCCACCGCGTATACGGTCGAGACGATTGCCCAGGCGTATGAACGCTTCATCCTGAAGGATCGCCAGCCACTTTCGGCGATTTACCTCTGTGGCGGCGGAGCGAAAAATGAGGCCATTCGTTTTTGGCTTTCCGACCGCCTCGACGGGATTGAAGTTCGGACGATCGAAGATCACGGATTTGAATCCCAATACATCGAAGCGCAGGCGTTTTCATTTCTCGGATATCGTTCGCTCCTCGGTTTACCCGTGGGCGGAAAATGGACGGGGGTCGAAGAATTTGCACCCCCCGGAATGATTACTCCCGGAAAAAACTGGATGCAGGTTCTAAAGAGTCTTCCATAATCCGCGGTACCCAATCCCGCGGGGAGGCGTTTCGGTCTCCGCGGAAAAGGGACTTTTACCGTAGAGGATGGTCCCGGAGGTGAGGCGCGCGGGGGGTGTGATTTCATTTCCATCCGGCGCCCAGTAACAGGGGGCTCGCCATCCTGAAAAATCCACGTCTTCGGGCGCGCGGTTTGAAACCCAGATCCCCGGTGCGAGCCGACGATTCGCCTTCAGGAGTCGATCCCGCCAAATCGGAGGTAATTCTTCTTCTTCGTAGAGCTTGATCCAATCGAGGTGGGTTTGGTGCCAGAGTTCGGCGGACCCGATGTCGAACCACCGTGAATTCGGGACTTCGATACTGTTATCGACGATGTAGGCACCCGCTCGTCCCGTGCGAATGGCGGGCTCGAGGATCTGGGGTACGAATTCAGACGGAATCGCCGGATCAATTCCCGTGAGCGCTTCCGGTTCGATTACCGCGATCCCGGCGTAAAACGTTTTTCCCTGTTTCGCTTCCCCGAGTCCCCGGACGAGGCTCCGGCGGTCATCGATCAGGATTTCGCGGTAGGGATTATTCGTGGGTGCCTTCGTAAAAAGAAGCAGAGTCAGTCGGACGCTAAACTGATGGCGAAGGAGGAGATGGTGCTTAGCGAGGTCCGTAAGGTGGATATTACAAAGCGTGTCGGCATTTAGGAGATAAAAGGGTTTTCCTAAAAAATGAGGGCCGGCTTTTGCGAGACCCCCGGCGCTCCCGAGAAGGAGTTCGCTCTCGTCACTCACTTCCAGGTCTCCTTGGAAATCAAGAAATCGGAGAGCCTGCGAGGACGCGGAAGCCAGGTGATGAATATTTGCGACCGTCGTTTCGACGGGAGTCCGTTTCAATAAGTCGAATGCGTACTGGGCCATCGGCACACCCATCAACGGGAGAAGGGGCTTGGGCAGAAAGTTGGTGAAAGGCTTGAGCCTCGTACCGAGGCCCGCTGCCATCAGCATCGCTTGGTCGATCCGGGTCGCGGCGGTCATCGGAATCCTCGCGGCTGGCGCCTTAGAAGTAGTACGCCTCAGAAGTAGTAATAGTGGAAAAGCACTTCGCGCAACCGGGCGTACTGAGGGTGGCGGAGGAGTGTGCGGCGGATGTTCTCGAAAGTGTTGCCGATGTACTTGAGGTAACCGGGATTGCCAC
>JANXTV010000535.1 GCA_025352185.1 Oligoflexia bacterium | reverse complement strand
CCGCGACTTTCACCATTTCCTGGTCCGTGAGGGAGGGAGAAAAATTCATATGAATTTTTTCGCGCAGGATCTTCCGAGCTTGCGAAGGATGATTAAAAGATTCGGCGTGGTAAATTTTTTCGATGAGTCGAACGACTGGGGAGCGCCCCGGAAATTCGCGGGCGTTCGGTTCCGACTCCACGGCAAAAAGCTCAGCCTGCGTTTCAATCCACGCGGCCCGACGAAAGGGGACTGGCTCTTCTTTTTTTTCCACGGAATGTCGATATCCCGAACTGCCACCGGCAGAAAACCGTTATCGGGGGAATCGACTCATTTGGAGCCAGATTGATACCGAAAACCGCTTTTTCCTCGGGTACGCCCTTTGCTATTTCGTTCAGTAACAACGTTCCCGGGGGCCGTAAGGTCACCGAATCAGAAAGAGGCTCTCACTATGCTTTCCTGGCGATTATCGGCAAAACACATTGGTCTAGTATTTCTCACGGGGTTGGCGTCGCTAAACGTGAATGCGGCTCCTCCCGGAATCGATAACCAAATCATCGACACCATTAACCGAATGGACGATCTCATTCGTTCACGGCAGCTCGATCGTCTTTCCCTACAGGAAAAGGCGCGACTGAATCAGAACTTACGTCAGTCTCTCACTATTCTTCTCGGCTCGGGCGGCGGATACCCACCGCCTCCGCCTCCACCGCCCCCACCGCCTCCTCCTCCGCGCCAGTCTCCCGCTTCGTGCGCATGGTATGATGGCAACCAGATCTCTCCACGCGGCTGGCACGCCACGCGTAGCCCTCGCGGTTACCCGATCAGCCTCGAGTATTACGGAAATAACGGAGCGACTTCGCAACAAGCGTGTATCCAGGGCATCATTAATACCCACGATGCTTACGAATACCGTGGAATCGTAGCCGATGCGAAACGTCGCACGTGTGCCTGTAACTGGTTTGATGGTGAGACCGTCGGACCACGCGGTTGGCATCAGTCGTATACGCTGAACCTACTCGATGGTTCGATCGTGACCCTCTCGAGCGGCTACTACCAAAATAACGGGGGCGAATCGAGCACCCGGTGTAATCAAGATTTAGCGGCGAACTCTTTCGTCTGCCGATAGATCTGTTTTTAGTGAATCAACGTGAATGATGCGGCGGGCTCCCTGCGGGTCCGCCGTTTTTTTTCGTTCTCTCCCGCGAAGCGGAACTAGGTCAGCGTCCCACGATCGATTTTTTTTATCAGGGACTCCACCGATTCTCCCGTTCGGCGACTACGTTCTTCGACGATTGAGATCAGTTCGCGTCCCTCCCGCATCCCCCGTTCAATCTCGACGATGAGTTCGATGACGGGCGGGTTTTTTGAATTTCGCCGGTTTTTTACAATCTCACTAAAGAGTCCGATCCAGCACGCGGCGAAGGCCTCCGCATTATAGACGGGTATTGCGGTAGGATTCGTCATCAGATTTTCGTTCCCTAGAAAGGATGGGTCACCCGGAAAGGAAGGAGTGACGAAAAGGGTGCGTCCCTGCTTCAGGGTCCAGTGTGCGGTATTCAGAGCACCCGACCGATATCCGGATTGAACGATCCAAGTCGCTTTCGACATTCCCGCGATGATTCGGTTTCGCTGAATGAAACATCCGGGGAGCGCGTCGAGATGCGGATCGAATTCGGAAAGGACCAGACCTCCCGCTTCGAGAATGCGTTTTCTAAGGCGTAAATTTTCGGGGGGATAGGTTCGTTGGATTCCGCATCCGAGAATAGCGATCGTCGGTAAGTTCGCCGCGAGCGCACTTTCGTGAGCTGCAGAATCGATTCCTCGCGCGAGTCCGGATACGATGACTAAAGGGGTTCCCCGTAATCTCCGCACGGTTTCCTGGAGGAGAAAAACCGAGCGACGATCGGGGGAGCGGGTCCCGACGACCGCGAGTCCGTACTCGGGTAGGCGTTCGAGAAGTTTTAGCGCGGACGGTTTACCCTCGATCCAGACGGTTCGCGGCGGACTCGCGATGTTCGAGAATAAGGGATGAAAGAGTGGAGAGAGTTCCGCGATCGAAATGGTTTCGGAAACGGGGGGGGCGAGGTTCATTCCATCCGTTAAGGCAAGGACTGGACCGTGCTCGGGTTTTCGTATCCGCGGTAAGGGGATTAAAGCGGAGTCAGGCCATCAACCGAATTTTCGTCGACGGGTTCGGCGGGTGCCGCGGTAGGCTTTGCCTTCGGGGCGGCGGCGGATTTTTTCGCCGGCGTTTTCACCACCGAGGTCGGCACGTCGACCACGGGCTCTTCCGAAGGGAACTCAGAATCGGGTGGGGGAGGCGGCAAATCGGCTCCCGCCGAAGGCGCCGGCAGGGCATCGGCCGGGGGAGGCGGTAAGTCGCTCGGAGCGAGTTCTTCCGGCGGAGGCGGCGTATCGGCCGGAGCCACTTCTTGCTTCGCCTGATTCTCCTGAAACTTTTCAAGCTGCTGGAGTTCGTTTTCCTCTTCCGACTTCAGTTCCTGGTTATTATCGAGCTTATCGAGCCAGTCATCGGCTTCTCCCGCCGGCTTTTCGGGCACGGGCGGTGCGGGAGTCAGCATGTCCGGATTTTCACTCGGACCGACGATTGCTTCTTTCGGTGCGGGTTTCGGCGCGTCGATAATCCCGGAAGGAGCCTGCAGAGCCGGTACTTCGCCCGTTTCGAGATCCGATGCGGATCCATTAAAGTAGAATCGAACTTTTTCGTCCGATACATCACTAATGAGCGCGCCTTCGTAGAGTTCCGGGACTTCTCCGCGGCTCCAGATGAATAGTCCGACGGAGAAGTTTTCGCATCCCTGGAGAATCTGGACGTCGCCCTGGACGAATACGTCTCCGGAAGTGAGGCGCTTTCCGTTCTTCGGATCTTGGTTTTGGAAGATTCGGAAGATCATTCCGCGGTCGACGCCGTCTTTAGTCCCGCGGTCGATGTATACCCATTTATTCTGACCCGACATGAAGGCGCCGGTACGGCGATCGGCGATGAGCGAGCCTTTTACTTTAGTGGCGCCCGCAACCGGAGCCATTTTATCTACGCGTTTAATTTCTTCGACGACGAGCGAACCACGGACGACCGGGTTCTTAATCGCCTGGATCTCACCGATAAACGTACCGTTCTGAAGGCCGAGAATTTTTACTCTCCCGTTAATCGCGTACGAAAGGGCGGTACGAGGTTTTGATTCGACCGTCAGTGGTTCCGGATCGACTAACGTATACATTTTTCCGACTTCGAGCGGGGTTGTACCCGAAAGTTTAAGGGTCACTTCCGAGCCGCGGTCTACGAAGTTCGAAATCGAACGCGTCCCGACCACGGTGGCGAGGGGTTCGACCGGTTTACAGGCGATGAAATGAGGTAAGTCGACTCCCGTGGCCGGTTTAGTGAGGTAAACCCGGTTCTTAGAGTCGAAGCCGTCTTTATCGATATTCGCGGGGAGATCGACCCGAACATTTTCCCAGGATTGGCGCGCGAGATTTTTCCATTCGCGAGACGGCATCGGCGTGCGTTCATCCCACACGGAACCCGGGTGGTCACCCGGGGCGATCGAGTAGTGATTCTTCACGGTCATCGTACCGGTGCTCTTCAGGGTGATACTCGGGAGAGTCATTCCGGAACCGGTATTGAAAACGAGGAGCATCCGGGGCTCGATCATGTGCGGATTTAAAATCTCCGTGTTATTGATCTCCCAGATTTTCGGCCACACGCGGGCTTCCCCGAAAAGACGAGCCGAGATATCCCAGAGGGTGTCGCCGCGAGAAATTTCGTATCGCTCCGAACTTTTCGACCCCGCGAGTAAAGTCCAATCGGCATCGGAATAAGGACGAAGTCCGCCCGAGATCCGAACGCTATCCTTTTCCGGATTCACCGCGGAGTAAACCGTCTCGGCGCCGTAGAGGGCGGAAATCGAAAAAAGCGCGATCCAGAGGGAAACCGGTTTTCTCAACCGCCGCCTCCGGAACCGGGAGGTCCGTCGAGGTCGTTACCGGTCGTGTTCGTCGTTTCTAATTTTTGGACTCGAGGGGTTTCGACTTTCGGCATTTCAACCCGTGGCGCAACCACCTGCGGGGCTTCGACGTGAGGGGTCTCGACGACGGGTGAGTCGACTTCCGGAGCCGTCGGCGGAATTACGAGCGAGCTTTGCATGACGGGCGCCGGCGCCGACTTCTCGCGAAGTCCCTTCAGGGCGGGGCTTCGCGGATAAAGCGCTTCGGCTTGCATTCGGTAACGTCGCGACTCGTCGAGTTTTCCCGTTTTCTCGGCGCACTGGGAAAGGCGCACGAGGGCGTAACTCGCGCGGGGCGAGCGGGGATATTTAATGACGAGTTTCTGGAACTCTTGATCGGCGACGGCAAAATCTGCTTCGAGGTAGTAGCTCTCGGCAATCCCGTACTGGGCTTGGCTCGCCAGAGAGTGATTCGCGTTTCGCTCGAGGAATGCGGAGTAAGCGAGAATGGCTTCCGGATATTTTTCCTGGTCAAAAAGGATCTTCCCCTGCTGGTAAGCGCGGGTGTTTTGATCGTTCGCGAAACCCGATTCGGGATCATTCTCCGAGACCGTGGCGCGGATCACACTTCCGCCGCGTTTCGGAAGCGTGAGAGCGTCAACCGATTGACGAATTAAGCTGTCGGAGAGGACGGGTCGATTTTGCGTCGCCTGGAGCTTCCCCTCGAGTTCCTGGACTCGGGAGTTCAGGGTGACGACGGTCGACTCGAGGCTCTGAATTCTTTGATCTTTCGCGGCGAGGGGATCGTTGGGCTCCGTCGCGGAATAAGCATTTTTATCACTATTTTCCGGGGTTTTATCACCACGTGAAAAGAGCGACGCGCAGCCCGTTCCGGTAACCAAAACCGCGGTCGTGGCGGCAAAAAGCATCTGTAGATTCTTCCGTGAAATCATTCCATAACAGGATAAGCGCAAATGATAGACCCGTCAAAGTGGACTCAACTGAAAGCGAAAGAATCTCCCGAACCGGAAGCCCAGTCGCCCGCCGACTCTCAGCTCCGCCGCATTCGGGTACGCACGGAAGATTCCGCGTTCGTTTACGCAGTCTTCGAAGCATCGGAGGGAGTCTGCGCCTACTCGACACTCCCGCATCGTCCAGGGGATCGCCACCGAGACCTCGAAATCGTCATTCCGCTCGGTCAGACGTC
>JANXTV010000527.1 GCA_025352185.1 Oligoflexia bacterium | reverse complement strand
CTCAACGTTCGGAATTTCTTCTGCGCGCGCGGACACGGAGATTTCGGCAAGAATCGTGAGTAAAAAGAGAACACGGATGAAGGTTCTCGGGGGAGTAGTCTGCAGGGATGGGAGAGTCCGCACTCGCATTCGATTCGTCCGGGGATTAAACTACACGTTATCCTTAGATTTTCAGGTTTTAGCGACTCTGGGAACAAAAATTACGAGTGGAGGGCACGATAGGTGAACTCACGGGTCCCCTTCGACGACCGCCAAAAAGATGGCACTCGAGAAAGGTTCAGAATTTGTCGAAGAGAAGACCAAGAGGTCTAAGGATATGCGGCTAAAAACGATTATCGGTTTACTCACTCTACTCAGCGTGACGGGATTAGGTCTTTCGAATGCGGAAGCAAAGTCGAAGGCACTCACTCGGAAGGACGTTTCTAAATATGTCCGGGAAGGGGAGTACGACACGGACGGCACTCCGGCTCCGAAAAAATCGACGAAGAGGAAATTAACCGCGAAGGCAAAATCTAAAGCGACCTCGAAGCGAGTAGTGGCCGCCCACTCGAAGTCGAACCACCAAAAAAATCGGGCTCCCGCGTCGATCAAAACGAAGTCCCGCGCTCCTCAGCGCGGATATACGCCCCAGCGCACGGCACGAAAGCCGGCTCAGCAGAAATCGTCCCGAAAGAAAGTCCCGGCTCACTCAGTTAAACGAGGAAAAACCCACGCCTCCCAGGGTCGTGCGGCTCCTCGCCGTCCCGCGTCCGTACGTTCGAGTTCTCGCCGACCGACCTCGACCCGTCGGCATTCCTCAGTGAAGCCACTCACCCGTCGGGTGAGCGAAAAAGAATTCGAACGGGCGACTGCCGATGACGAGCGCCTTCCCTACGCTCGGGAAACTCCGCACGAAAAGGATATGCCGTTCATCTCGATTCCGAGCACGCGGGTGCGTAAGTCGAATAAGACCATCGTCATGGAGGATCCGGGTACTCGCCCCGCCGCCCTGAAACCGAGTCTTTCCGAGCCCCTCGATAACTCCGAACCGAAACCCGTAGAGCAACGGGAACCGGCCGCGGTAGCGGCTCCCGCCCCGCCGGCGGAGGCTTCGAACGCCGCCGCGCTTAAGGCGGAAACGGGTGCACCCCGTGAGCCCGATGCATTCGATATTCATTCGGGCGCGGATCCGATGCACACCCCGGGCGCCGACTGAGCTCCCATTTAACTACCGAAGTTCGACGATTTTTCCGCCCTTAACCGTGAGTAGGGTGAGGTTTCGTGAAAACTCACCGTCGTGGAAGGTGAGTTTTCCAGTCGCGCCGGGAAGTTCTGAAATCGCGCGGAGGCGGCTCTTTACGTCGCTTCGGGACACCATTCCGACCGGAAGATCGCGAAGCGCCGTCTCGACCGCGAGGCCGGCGTCGTAAGCCATAGCCTCGATCGTGGAAGGGGGTTCGCCCGAATCGCGTTGGAAGCGGGTGATAAATTTTTGGGCCGAAACAGAGTCGGAGTCGAGAAAGAGTCCGTCGACAAAAACCGATCCTTCCGCGAAGGCTTGGGCGCGTTTCACGAGTTCCGGTGAGTTCCAGGTCGAAATTCCGAGAAATTTAACTTTATCGACGTCGCGGTAGGCGAAAGTGGGAAGAACCTGCCCGACGACTTTCGGTTCATCCGGGATGAAGACGGCGTCGAATTCGATAATTGGAGGAAGATCGAAGTACTGGGTCGTCTTCCTCGTTTTCTTCGTGATTTTCATTTCCTCCCGCTGCTTCGTCAGCGCCTCGACCTCGCGGGCCCTGGCCTCGGTGTAATACGTTCCGACCAGGCGATCGATGACCTGGCGGAAATCCGTTTCTCCCGAAGCGTAGGATTCAATCCCGACTACTTTCCCGCCGAGGGACTCGACCGCATCCCAATAACTCTGTGAGTACTGCTCCCCAAATTTATCGCGGGGATGGATGATCGCGAACCGTTTTAATCCGAGCTTCTGGATCGCGACTCGGGCCACCTCCGTGGCCTGCATCTTTGGAGTCAGGCCCGCTGAAATCACGTATTCTCCGGGAGCTCCCGGTTGCTGGGTGATCGAAATGAGTGGGATGCCGAGCGTTTCCGCGCGGGCCGTGACTTGGTCAATCCCTTTCGAAAGGAGGGGGCCGATCACGACCGCGGCGTGCCGTTCGTTTGCGAGGCGATTTAAGGCGCGGATCGTTTGTTCGACGGTGTCGCCGGTATCTTCGATTTCAAGTTTAAACTCCGTACCGACCGGATCGTAAAGTTTTAACGAAAGCGTGATCGCCGAAAGAACGCGCGAACCAAAATCGGCAAAGCGGCCCGAAAGGGGGAGGAGAAGACCGATAGTCCGTGAATCGCCCGACGTCGTAACGGATGGCGCTTCGAGATTCAGCCCCGGAGCCACGCGGTTCCGGACGCGGTCCGCGAGGGGAGAGTCTTCGAGTCCGGCGAGAATTTTTAATAGATCATCTTGTTTCGTGACTTGGGAAACGGCGCGGTCGAGGAGCTCGATATAGGAGGATTTATTTCCGCTCGTGGGCCCGGCACTTCGGGAAGCTTCAAGGGTTGAACGCGCGGATTCAACCCAAGCCGTTTTTGCGAGCAGGTTTTTTGCGCGAACGGCGTAAAATTTCGCGCGCGTTTCGACGTTGAGGTTTTCGGGGTGAATATCCTTCAGGGTCTCGAGTGCGTCGTCCACCTGGTCGGCGTCGGTAAGAGATGCGGCGAGGTTATACTGGAGGTAGGGCTTAATGGCTTCCGGGGGTTGGTAGTCGAGCGCGCGCTGGAACTGGACGATTGCGGGGAGGGGTTTCCGAGTCGCGAGATAGGAAAGTCCCTTCAGGTTTCTGACGTAGGAGAGAGCGAGCGGAGACTTAATCCGCTTCTCAAGCGCCGTCGCACGATCGATGGCCTCGGAATACTTTCCCTTCTGATAAAGTCCCTGCATCGCGATGTAATCGGCGTCTTTCGTGATCGCGTTTTCCTCATGCGCCCGCTGGCTCTTCGTCGGTCCTGCTTTCGGTTGGTACTCGCGTCCGGAGTCAAAATTTTTAGTCGGCGCTTTCGGCCCGGAAGAGCACGCGGAGAATGCGATGAGAAGAGTGGCAAGAAGACGAAACCGAATGGGGGTCATGCCCTATAAGCTATCCGAACACTAAGAGATTTTCACGCGCCTTATCGGCGGTGACTCGTCTCGTTACGACACCGGGATTAATGGATCCTTAATCGAAGAGGTTCTTCACCTTATCGAAGAAGTTTTTATGCATGGGGTGGGTGTGTTCAATGCCCGATTCTTCGAATTTCCGGAGCATTTCCTTCTGATCCTTCGAGAGTCGGCTCGGAGTTTCCACGATCACGCGGACGAGCTGATCGCCGCGGGATGGGGACCCGACGTAAGGCAGTCCTTTCCCTTTCAGTCGGAGAATTTTATGGGACTGCGTGCCTTCCGGAATTTTTACCTTTGCCCGACCATCGAGGGTCGGAACTTCAACGTCGGCGCCGAGCGACGCTTGGACAAATGTAATCGGGACATCACAGAGGATATCCGCTTCGTCCCGCGTGAAAATCTCGTGATCGAGTACGTTAATCACGACGTAGAGATCGCCCGGGGGCCCACCGGCTTCGCCCGCTTCTCCTTCGTTCGCCAGTTTTAACCGTTGGCCGGTATCGATTCCGGCGGGAACTTTCACGGCAATTTGGGAGCGTTTTTTAATTTTTCCAAGCCCGCGGCAGTCGCCGCATGGGTCCTTAATTTTCTGGCCGGTCCCGTTACATTCGCCGCACGGGCGCGAAATCGCGAAGAACCCCTGTTGGAAGTGAACTTCGCCGCGACCCTGACATCCCCGGCAGGTTTCGGGAGTGGATCCCGGTTTTGCTCCGGTGCCCTTACAGGTATCGCACCCGACGGTACGGGGAATGGTAATCACTTTTTCGGCACCGCGGGCCGCTTCTTCGAAGGTGATATCGACTTGGGTCCGAATATCCGCACCGGGTACTCCGCGGGTTCGGCGTCCGCCGCGTCCGCGCGCGCCCCCGAACATATCTCCAAAGATATCCCCGAAAATATCGTTCATCGAAGCGCCGCCGGCAAATCCTTCGAATCCTCCACCACCGCCGAACGGACCCTGGCCGCCGCCGCCCTGGCTGAACGCCGCGTGGCCAAACTGATCGTAGGCCTGTTTTTTCTTCGGGTCGTTCAGAACTTCGTAGGCTTCCGATACTTCCTTAAACTTTTCTTCCGCCGCTTTATCGCCGGGGTTTTTATCCGGATGGAATTGAATCGCCTTCTTCCGGTAAGCCTTCTTCAGCTCATCGGCGTTTGCACTTTTTTCTACTCCGAGTAAATCGTAATAATCTTTTTTCATGGCGTCCAAGCTGCGGAGGCTAGTGACTAGAAAACCGCCCGATCCTTTTTCCGATTAAGGAGGACCGAGCGGTTTAATAGGTGGTTAAGGTACGGGCTTATACTTCTTTAAACTCGGCATCGATGGCGTCATCTTTACCGTCTTTTCCGGTTTTCTTCTCTTCGCCTGCCGCGTGGGCATCCGCACCGTTTCCGGCGTCGGGTCCGGCTGCGTTCGCGCCGTTCGCAGAAGAGTTCTTATACATCTCTTCGGCCATCTTATTCGATGCCGACGTGAGGGCTTCGGTTGCCTTCGTGAGCTCGGCGACGTCTTTCGAGTCGATCACTTTCCGAGCATCGGCAACGGCGGCCTCGACGGAAGTTTTCGCTTCAGCCGAAACTTTATCGCCGCTATCCTTCAGCGTCTTCTCGATCGTGTAGATGAGGCCGTCGAGCGTATTGCGCGCGTTCACGATTTCTTTACGCTTCTCATCCTCGGCCTTATTCTCTTCGGCTTCAGCCTGCATGCGCTTAATTTCCGCATCCGTCAGACCGGAGGAAGGAGTGATCTTAATCGACTGCTCCTTACCGGTTCCGAGGTCTTTAGCCGAAACGCTGACGAGTCCGTTCGCATCGATATCGAAAGTCACTTCGATCTGCGGGATACCGCGAGCCGCGGGAGGGATTCCGACGAGGTCGAAACGTCCGAGTGATTTATTATGCTCGGCGAATTCGCGTTCCCCTTGGAGAACGTGGATCGTCACCGCGCTTTGGTTATCGCCGGCCGTCGAGAAGACTTGCGACTTCTTCGAAGGAATCGTCGTATTTTTCTCGATGAGTTTCGTGGAAACGCCACCGAGGGTTTCGATCCCGAGCGAGAGTGGAGTGACGTCGAGGAGGAGGACGTCTTTTACGTCGCCCTTCAAAACACCGCCCTGAATCGCAGCGCCAACGGCGACCACTTCATCGGGGTTCACGCCCTTACTTGGCTCTTTACCGAAGATTTCCTTCACGCGCGCCTGAACTCGGGGCATCCGGGTCATCCCGCCGACGAGAATGACTTCGTCGATTTGGGACTTCGAAATTCCGGAGTCTTTAATGCAAGTTTCGCAAGGACCGGCGAGTTTCGCGATCAGATCCTCGACGAGCGACTCGAGTTTCGCGCGAGTCAGGGTGATGTTCAGGTGTTTAGGTCCCGAAGCATCCGCCGTGATAAACGGAAGGTTAATGTCGGTCGAAGTCGTCGACGAAAGTTCGTGTTTCGCTTTCTCGGCGGATTCTTTCAGGCGTTGGAGCGCCATTTTATCTTTCGAGAGATCGATCCCGGATTCTTTTTTAAACTCGGTCACGAGCCATTCGATAATTTTCGCGTCGAAGTTACCGCCGCCGAGGAACGTGTCCCCGTTCGTCGCTTTTACTTCGAAAACGCCGTCGCCCATTTCGAGGATCGAAACGTCGAACGTACCGCCCCCTAAGTCGAACACGGCGACCTTAATGTCCTGGCCTTTTTTATCCAGACCGTACGCGAGTGCGGCTGCCGTCGGCTCGTTAATGATTCGTTTTACGTCGAGTCCGGCAATTTTTCCGGCGTCGCGCGTGGCTTGGCGCTGGGCATCGTTAAAGTAGGCGGGAACCGTAATGACGGCTTCGGTGACCGGTTCACCGAGATAATCTTCCGCGGTTTGCTTCATCTTCTGAAGCACAATCGCGGAGATTTCCTGGGGCGAGAATTCTTTATCGCCGACTTTCACCCAGGCGTCGCCGTTCTTCGCTTCCATCACCTTAAACGGAGCGTGGCGGACGAAGTCGGTCGTTTCCTTCGAGTTAAACTTACGTCCGATCAGGCGCTTCGCTTCGAACACGGTCTTCTCCGGGTTCGTAACGGCTTGGCGTTTCGCCGTCTGTCCGACGAGGCGATCTCCGTTTGCGGCGAAGCCGACGACGGAAGGAGTGGTATTTCCCCCTTCACTATTCGCGATCACTTTCGCGTCGGGTCCTTCCATGACGGATACGCAGGAGTTCGTGGTGCCTAAGTCGATTCCGATAATTTTTCCCATATCATTTACCTCTTCTTCTTCTGTCTAAAAGTTCTATTTAAAAGTTGGTAGCGTCCTAAGAATTGTCAAACCTGCGAAATCTCGCGAGGCCTAGGCCCCGGCGCTCATCACGACTTTCGCCGGTCGGAGAAGACGTCCATTTAAGGTGTAACCCTTCACGAGCGTTTTCGTGATCGATCCAGACGGGAGAGGAGAAGGCTCCTGGCCCATGGCTTCGTGAAACTCGGGATTAAAAATGGCGGCGTCGCTTGCGATCAGAGCCACCCCTTGCTTTTCAAGCACGGCTCTAAACTGGGACACGGTCATCTCGATGCCCGTCTTTAGATTTGCGTCCGTCGTAGCGGGCATGTGTTCGACCGCACGTTCTAAATTATCGATCACGCCGAGGATATCCCGCGCGATATTTTCCCAGCCGTACTTCATCAGCTCGGAACGCTCCTTAATGGCGCGCTTCTTAAAGTTATCGAAATCGGCGTAGAGATAGAGGTACTTGTTCTTCTCTTCTTTAATGGCCGTTTCAAGTTCGGCGATGCGCTTCTCGGCCAGCTCAAGCGGCGAAGCGTCATTACTATTGGGCGTCGGGGCGGTATTTTCGGTCGGGGCGGATTCACTGCTCACGGACTCTCCTTCGGTTTCAGGTCGTACCCGAAAGATGGAGTCAAACGGGCGGGTGTCAAATCGGAGAGTGTCTCTAGAAACGCATAAAATCGATTTGACGAGAGTTTTATGAATGATTTCGGACCTCGAGCCCGATTCGCAACTTTTAGCCGCCCCGGCCCAAGTGAAGGAGCAGGGAGACACGGGCTCGGCTCGTGTTTATCCTGAACTTAACAACCTCATTTCGAAAGAGAGCGTACGCCGTGACCCGATCCTTTACCCGTGTTTTGAGCCCCCTGCTCGTCCTGATTTCCGGAACGGCTTCGGCCGCAAATTTTACCGAAAAGTGTCCCGACCTCTCCGCGTGTGCGAAGGCGGTTTCGGAACTGACGGGACAGAAATACATTTTCGAGTCGACCCTGAAGGAAAATATGGTGGCCACGAAAAATCTCGATTTCACGGCCGAGAACGCGGAAATCCTTTTCACGTACGCTTTAAACGCGTCGGGGTATTCGCGGATGAAACTCACGGATGGGACTTTTTCGATCCTTCGTCAGCGGGATGCTCGGGACCAAGCAATTCCGTACGTGAAGTGCGATAACCATACTGCGCCCGTTCTTCCGGATACGTGGGACCTGTACACGATGAAGTACCAGGCGACGAACGCGGAAATCGTCGAGCACGTTGCTCGAAACTCTCGTTCTTTTATGCCGGCGAATTCTCGGATCATTCCCGATGTGCTCACGGGGAGTGTACTCATCACCGACACTGCGCCGAACTTAAAGAAACTCTATACGATCATCCGCGAGATGGACGTGAAGGTTACGCCCGCAATAAAAGCCCATTGGGAAAAGCAGGAAAAAGATGGGCAAGCGAGAATGCGGAACGCTCCTTCCGAAGGGGGTCCTTCCCACGGCGGGCCTCCACCTGCGGACGCTAAGTCGGGGCGCAAGGCGGATTAAGTCGTCCGGACGAAGGCGAAACGCCGGCTCCGGTGTGATATACTTAGCGTGTGTCAACCCTCTTCCGGCCTTCACTCTGGTCCCGATTCACGATTCTCGTCGTCATTACGGCGCTCGGACTTTTTTTATTTCGCGAAAAACTCAGTTTTGATCCGATAACTTATGCGGCCCATTTTGCGGATGAACGAACGGTTTTAGGTATTCCGAATTTCGGGAATGTCATTACTAACTTCGGCTTTCTCTTCGTGGGAATATACGGTTTACGAAACCTAAATCGCGTTCCGAAGGAACTTCGATTTTCGGCGACGATTTTTCTGGCGGCGCTCGTCGGCACGGCGTTCGGGTCGTCTTACTTTCACTGGGAGACGACCCCGACTCGGCTTTTTTGGGATCAGGTGCCGATGAGTGTCGGATTCGGGAGCTTCGTCGGGATGGTAATTGCGGACCGCGTGGCCTTAAAATTCGGCCGGATCGTTGGCGTCATCTTATCCATGCTCGGCCCGATTACCGTCTGGAATATTTATTACGGCGGCGGTTCTACCGTTCCGTATATTTCGCTCCAGTTCGGCGCCCTTTTCTTTTCGGCGATGCTTTTACTTTTTATCCCCGGTGGAAAATTAAAGAAGGGCCCGATTTTTCTCGGGATCGTATTCTATATTTTCGCGAAAATCTTCGAAGCGCACGATTTCCAGATTTTCGCGGCACTGGGCGACTCCGTGAGTGGGCACTCCTTGAAACACCTCGCCGCCGCCCTCGCGCTCGTTATTCTATTCCGAGGGATGGCGGTTACGCCGTCGCGAGCGTTGTAATCACCTGATCCGACAGCGCGAAACCGCGGGCGGTGAGCCGAAGTCGATCCTCGTGTTCGGGATGTTTTTCGAGGAGCCCGGCGCGAACGAGTCCCGCCGATTTTCCCTCGCGAGCCTCGTCCTCGACCCAGGTCCGCGGGAATCCGTCGGAGAGTCGCAGGGCGAGCATCCACTTCTCGAGGTCCCGCTGGTCGGCGGTGAGGACTTCTTCCCACTCCTGAACCGATTCATTCTTTTTTAGTTTCTCGGCGTACTTATGGAGCGAAGAGAAGTTTTTCCACCGGCGGGATTCTTCCGCATCGAAGGAGTGCGCGGAAGGTCCGAGCCCGAGGTACGATTTTCCGGTCCAGTACGCGAGATTATGCCGAGCCCGGAAACCGGGACGCGCGAAGTTCGAAATTTCGTAGTGTTCGAATCCCTGACTGGTCATGAATCGATCGATCGCCAGTAAATGCGCAAGCTGCTCGTCCTCATTCGGAAGGTCCTTAAACATTCGGTGCGTCTTCGGCAGCGTGAGGAGGTAGCACGAGAGGTGAGTGATCGGGTACCGGATGAGTTCTTCCATCGCGCGCTCGACGTCCGCGACCTGCTGATTCGGAACTCCGCAGAGGAGATCGACCGAAACGTTCGTAATTCCCGCTTCGAAGATCGCGTCGAGTGCCCGGAAGGCGGCGTCCCGTGAATGGACGCGGCCGAGGGCGAGGAGGAGATCGGGTCGCAACGCTTGGACGCCCATCGAAATCCGGTTTACGCCGAGAGCTCGGTATTCTTCGAGGCGCTTCCGGTCGACCGACGACGGATTCGCTTCCATCGTCCATTCGGTGCGGTCGTTCACCCGTTTCGGGAGATCGAGCGGTGCGAGCGCGCGCAGCATGGATTCGGGCGGCGTCATACTCGGTGTTCCGCCGCCGAAAAAGATCGTGTCGAACTGGCCCAATTCGGTTTCGGGGTTCCCGAGGGCGGTAGTCCACTGACGGCATTCGGCCTGGAGAGCACCCTCAAACAGGAGTGGGTCGGTTTCACCCGTACGTTCAGCGCCGATGGAGTAAAAGTCGCAGTAGTGGCACTTCGACTCACAAAACGGAAAATGAACATAAAGCGACCGCATCTTGCGAGGGGTTTACCCCTTTTCGCGCTTCCCGTACACTCCCGTTATATGAGCAACACCTCGACGAAACTCCTCC
>JANXTV010000491.1 GCA_025352185.1 Oligoflexia bacterium | reverse complement strand
TTTCGCTTCGGTTTCGGCGAGGTTAATTTTCATTTTTAAGGAAAGTAATGTGCTCTGAAGTATAGATGAACTTTCCGCAAGTCGCAGCTCGAGTCCGGGACGAACCTTCTCTCCCGTTATGGCCGAATGCTGGAGGCCGTGTACGAGTAACATTTTCTCGGTGATTCGACGCGCGCTTGCCCGAAGGGTGTCGTAATAGGTCTCTTCTTCTGAATCTCCATTGAGGAGTTCACGGGTAAAGGCGATCCATCGACGGTGGAACGTTTCCCATTCCCGTTCGGTTCCCGGCTGCTTTAAATGGGCTATTGCGTTTCGAAAGTTCAAATCACTCGCGTTTAACTGGACCTCGAGCGTAGTGGTCAGTTCACGAAGGTCACGAATTTCCGTAGCGGCCTTACTTCGCATGACCCGGTGAAAATTCCGGAGTGAAGTTTGATATTCCTCGTCTTTGAGCCCGCCGAGGAAATATTCGCGCACTACCACCGGGTCGGAGCCCGAGAGGTACGCTCTAATGCGATAACTGCCCGTCGCCAGCGGCTTCCCCTGCAAGTCCCGAAGGGGTTCGGTCTGAGCGACGCCCTTACGAAGAAGTGCGGAGTATTCAAGATGATAGCGATTCAAGGTGAGCAGAGTTTCCGGCCGTCCATCCACCACGATCCGTACGGCGGTACCCGCGGGAGCGTTCCCACCCACGTAAAGATGGGGGGTACCCGTATCGCTTCGGGAAAGAGCTAAAACGAGACGGGGACCCGTTCGCGAAAGGGGTTCGGTAATTGCCCCCTGAAGGGCGCGGTCATCCTCCACCGAAATGTCCGGGAGAAATATCCGGGAACCGGGCAGGGAAAGCGACTTTCCTAATCCAAACGCCGCCGCGGCAATAAAGAGAAGCGCGACCGCAATGCGGGAAAGATTTCCAAACGGCGGGGATTCCCGAGTAATCGACACACCTACGGAGCGCACGCTTTCGGATGCGGAGAGGGGTTCGCGCACTAGAGGCTCGGGTAGAACGGTTCTATTTTCGGGAATGTCGGGAACGAGAACAATCTCCCGCATTCCCAGTTCGGTAACGGGCCGCCAGTCGTTCATTCCTTCTGCCCAAATGAAGTCTCCGTGAGATAAATCTCCAGAGAAAAGAAGTTCGCGAATCTGAAAGTCAGAATACGGACCTGCCCGACGGTCTTCCTGAAAGGTAAACCACCGCGCACCGGAATTGGGTCCGCCTTCAATGTGTATTTTTTCTTCCGACTTCATCCCGTCCTTATTTTACGGGGTTTTCCACCCTTTCAAATCGGCAAACAATGACCGGGGCGCCCAATGAATCGCCAACCCCCTGACGCTTTTAAGATTCTTAAGATTGTTGATTTTACTGACGATAAGCAAAAGGTAGGAGGGACCCTTGAATGAGCGCCGAAACACATAAAAATTTAAATCGCACGTTCGAGGCGAATCCCTTCGCCGACCCGAAGGATCTGGAATTCGAGATTTTTAAAGAAGTCGAATCGCGACTCCTCCAGCGCTGTGCGAAGCTCGAAAAAGAAATCACGGCCTTAAAAGCGCAACCACCGGTTTCGACGGCCGTCCTTCCTACTCCCGCACCTCGTGCGGCGATCGATCTCGCTCCATTCCAAAAAACGATTACTGAATTAAACACGACGATCGAAAAGTACCGCACTCTTGCGAGCGCCCAGGCTGAGGAAATCCAGGCGTTGAAACGAACGGAACTCGCCCTGCGCGCTGAACGGGAAGCGTTCGCCGCGACCCTCGAAGAAGCGGCGATGCTGCGGGAACTCTGCGCCGCCCAAGAAGAGATGAATCGACTCCGGGAAATCGAAGACCAACGGGTCCGTACCCAACAGGAAAAAATAGAAAAATACGCCGATTACCTAAAGAAGTACGCGGTCACCCTAAATGAAGAAAAGGAATGGATGCGTCGGAGCGCTCGCGAACTCCTTTCCGAAGTCGAAGGTGCCCATTCGCTCCATCCCCTGAAAGATTACCTCGCCCTCACGCTAAGAGAACTCGCGAAAATTGAACTCGAACTGATGAAGACCCCCACTTCTTCTCCCC
>JANXTV010000465.1 GCA_025352185.1 Oligoflexia bacterium | reverse complement strand
GAATGACCCTCGACTCGCAGGAGCGGGTTCTGATTTACGATAAGGGCGTGATGCGCCGCTACGATCCGGTCGCAAATACCGTGGTCACTCTTTTCGGTGCGGGTGCGTCTACGGCGGCAACCGTTACGCCCGCCTCGAATTACTTAACGAACTCGAATAGTGGAACCTACTCCGCAAACTCCGTGTTGGTCGGTACTCCCGACGGAAAAATTTATTTCCAGGGTGAAAACACGACGTCCGTGAGTATTAGCGCCGGCTCGAACCTTCGCGTATACGATCCTGGAACCGATACGATCTCGACACTTCCCGCCTTCGGCGGGACCGGAACCGGAAGTAATGCCGCCCAGGACATCACGCTTTGCGTGGGTCAGGTTCCGGGCATTACCTTTAATCCCGTGACGGGAGCACTCACGAGCATTCTCGCCGGTATCTATAACCAAGGCGGAGTATGCTCAGGCGGCGGATTCACCTACGCTATCCTCGATCCCGTAACCGCGCAGGTCTCGGGAACCCAGACCGGAGTAAACGTAAACGATTATACGGGAGGACCGACGGTTGGCGCAAACGGAGTTATTTATACCTCCGGACGAACGGCTAACATAGTCTACAAATATAATCCGACGACCCGAACCTTTTCGGCCCTATTAGGTACGGGTGTAAACGGGAGTTGCGTGGATGGAACGGCTGCCCTTTCATGTAATATCGACGTCTCGAGTGTCTATGCCGATAAGAACAGTCAGTTCTATTACTTCGAGCGGGGTAAAATACGCACTATCGACCAATCGGGTAACGTCTATACGCTCATGGGGTCCGGATTTAGCTTCGGGGACGGCGGAAAAGCCACGAGCGCTCGGCTCGGTAAAATTAACGACTTAAAAATATGGAATGACGGGACGAATGACCGAATCGTCCTCGCCGATAACTCCGAGTTCAGAATTCGCGAATTCACGATAGGCGGGAATATCGCGACCCTCACCGGGAATGGCTCAAACGGTAACCCGAACACCACGGCGGTGGCGCTCGGACAGCCCATATCCTATAATAATTCCGGACAAATCGACCAACTCTTCATCCAGGTTGACCCGACCGTGGGGACCGTCTACGGCAGCGAACGACGGACCTCGCGAATATCGAAGCTCGATCGCTCGACCGGATTCTGGGTGGATATCGTGGGCGGCGGGGCGACGAACTACTACGCCGTCGGCGCCGACGGCTCCCTAGGATCGGCGATTAATTTTAGCGGATATAACGCCTACGTGTCGGGATACAACGGGACTAACTTTCTCGTCCAAAAGTACCGGTATAGTGGCACGGGGTATACTGACTCCTTTCTTAAAACATACGCGATCTCAAACGGAACACAGTCGGCATTCGCAGGAGTTGCGGGTGTCGTACCGACTAACACGTATACCTTACCCGCGGACGGTCAAGCCGGAGACGGTAATTACGTCCCGACCGGTTCTTACGGCCTCCTACCGGCAACGTGGGATGCTTTCGCGAGTCGCTGGGTGTTTACCAACATGCAGGGATCTTCGGGCGGTTATCCGACGATCCGCACTCTCGCGGCGGGCGGGAACTATTCGACGATCGCGACGCTTCCGAATAACCCGCTTTCTTTTACCTACCGTCACGATGCATCAAACAATATTATCTATTACTGTAACAACACAACCCAAGTTCTGAATAAATATAATATCACGACGACGACGAACACGGTCCTCACCTGGCCGATCGCGAAAATGAAGTGCTCAGGACACGGACTCATCTATAGCGCATCTCGAAACAGCTTAGTCTTTTCCTTTACCCAAGACGGAATCGGCGGCGTCGCCGAGTACCTGGCGCCGTAATCGACTCGAATGACTATATATTTACCTAAATACCCATAAACGAGCCGTATACTCTATTTTAAGACATGCGTCGTTTCAGACACTCTAAAAACCTCTAAAATCTAGCCGTAAACTAAGAGTGAATAAAAATTTAATTTAGTCCACGCCGAACGGAGTACGTTTGTGATTAGGCTGGGGACCCTAAAAATTCGCGCGCTCGTCTCCCTCGTAGGAGTGGTGCTGCTCACTTCGTGCGGGAGCCAGATTAATACCCTCCGTCGGGCCGCCTCCGCGGTATCGGGCGCTTCCGGAGTCCCTCCCGATATTACCTCGATCACCATTACCGAAACGTCTCCGACGAAAGTTTTTCCGATTTCGCTGACGTACGGAATTCAGGTGGGTACTTTTACTCACTACTGTATTCTCGAGAATTCGACGACTATCGGTGGGTGCATTTGGCGAACGGGAGCGCTCCCCTCGGTCTATAATGATTCTTCCGGCGACGGACCCCTCGTACTCACGCTCTTTCTAAAAAATAGTAACGGTGCCTCCGTCGGAGTCGATTCGAATTCCGTGGTGATTGACCGGACGCCTTCGACCCTCGGGTCGGCGACGATCACGAATCCCGACCCGACGAACACTACGACCTACTCTCTATCTTACGGACCGATCACCAACGGTATTTCCACCGATTACTGCATTAACGAAAATAGTATGGCAGTGGGATCCTGCGCGTGGCAGATCGGACCGCTCCCGGCGAGTTATACCGTTACCGCCGTAAACGGACCTAAGATCCTGACGACTTGGCTCAGGGATGCGGCCGGAAACGTTTCGCTCCCCGTGAGCGCTGGCCCCGTTACACTAAACCTCGTCGTACCGACCCTCACGATTTCCTCGCCCGCGAGTGGAAGCTACATAAATATTGGGAACGTCGCATCGTTCACGGTGAACGGAACTTGCTCCGAAAACGGACGTAACGTCGTCATCACGGGCGCGGCTACGGCAACGGTCGTGTGCGCTGCCGGAAGTTGGACGGCGAATCTCGATTTCACGGCCGCCGGAGCCGGCACCGCCACAATTAACGTGAACCACTCGAATCTAGCCGGTACTCCCGCCGTGCAGGTCACCCGTAACTTTACGAAAGACGTCACCGCCCCGACGGTCGCGATATCGACTCCCGCTATCGGCGCAAACGTGAACGCCGCGAACGTCGCGAGCTTTACGGTGACGGGAACGTGCTCAGAGAACACCCGGAACGTCGTCATCTCGGGGGACGCTTCCGCGACCGTGGTTTGCACTGCCGGCGCGTGGACGACTAATCTCGATTTCACCGGCGCTCCGCAGGGCACCGTTACGATCCTAGTGAACCACAGTGACGCGGCCGGAAATTCCGCCGTACAGGCCTCGCGCTCTTTCACGAAGGATACGGTCATCCCGACGGTCGCGATTTCCACTCCCGCGGCGAATTCCTATATTCTGGCCGCCAACGTCGCGAGTTACACCGTGACGGGAACGTGCTCGGAGAATACTCGTAACGTCGTCATCACCGGGGACGCTTCCGCGACGGTGGTGTGTACCGCGAATGCATGGACCGCGAACCTCGATTTCACCGCGGCGCCGGCGGGCTCGGTTACGATTAACGTGAACCATACGGACGCGGGCGGAAACGCGGCCGTGCAGGCCTCGCGTAACTTTATTAAGGACGCCGTCATCCCGACCGTCGCGATCACCGCTCCGGCGGCGAACTCCTACATTAATGCCTCGAACGTCACGGCCTACACCGTTTCGGGGACGTGCTCGGAAAATACCCGGAACGTCGTCATCTCGGGGGATGCCTCGGCGACCGTGGTGTGTACCGCGAATGCCTGGAGCGCGAACTTAAACTTCACCGCCGCTCCGAGCGGAACCGTGACGATCCTAGCAAACCATTCGGACCTCGCCGGGAACTCGGCCGTCCAGGATTCTCGTTCATTTATTAAAGACGTCACGCCCCCGACGGTTGCGATCAGCACGCCGGCCGCGAATGCGTACGTGAATGCATCAAACGTCGCTAGCTTCACCGTCACCGGAACCTGCTCGGAGAACACGCGTAACGTCGTCATCTCGGGCGATGCCACGGCGACGGTCGTGTGTACCGCGGCTGCTTGGAGCGCAAACTTAAACTTCACCGCCGCCGCATCGGGCACCGTGACGATAAACGTAAACCACACGGACGTCGCCGGGAACGCCGCCGTCCAGGCCACGCGTAACTTTATTAAAGACGTGACGCTCCCGACGGTCGCAATCTCCACTCCCGCCGTGAACTCGGTGATTAACGCTGCCTCGGCCGCATCGTTTACCGTGACCGGAACCTGCTCGGAAGACACCCGTACGGTCACCTTCTCGGGCGACGCCTCCGGAACGGTTGCGTGTTCCTCGGGTACCTGGACGAAGAACCTCGATTTCTCAGCCGCGAGTGACGGAACGGTCACCCTCTACGCCGACCATACCGATGCGGCTGGAAATGCGGCGACCCAAGCTTCGCGCACGTTCGTAAAATCGACGGGCGCTCCGTTCCTCACGATTGCGAACCCGGCCGCGAACTCCTACGTGAATATCGCCAACGTCGCGAGCTTCACCGTGAACGGAACCTGCGGCGCGACCGGACAGAACGTCGTGATCTCGGGTGACGCCACCGCCACCGTCGTGTGCCTTGCGAACGCTTGGACCGCGAACTTAAATTTTACCGCCGCCGCCTCGGGGACCGTCACAATTAACGTAAACCATAGTGACGCCGCCGCGAACCCCGCGATCCAAGTCTCGCGTAACTTCATTAAAGATGTGACCGCGCCGACGCTCGCGATCTCGACTCCGGCCGTGAATGCATACGTAAATACTTCAAACGTCGCTAGCTTCACCGTCACGGGAACCTGCTCGGAGAACACGCGGAACGTCGTCATCACCGGGGCGGCCTCCGCAACGGTGGTGTGTACCGCGGCTGCGTGGACGGCGAACCTCGATTTTACTGCCGCGGCCAACGGCACCGTGACGATTAACGTAAACCACAGCGATGCAGCCGGAAACCCAGCGATCCAGGCTTCGAGAAACTTCATTAAGGATACCGTGCTCCCGACGGTCGCAATCTCGACCCCGTCAGTGAACTCGGTGATTAACGCTGCCTCGGCCGCGTCGTTTACCGTCACGGGAACCTGCTCGGAAGATACCCGTACGGTCACCTTCTCGGGCGACGCCTCCGGAACGGTTGCGTGTTCCTCGGGTACCTGGACGAAGAACCTCGATT
>JANXTV010000413.1 GCA_025352185.1 Oligoflexia bacterium | reverse complement strand
CTTCTGCCCCCTCGGAGGTCGTGTGAGAAAACCGCTGATCCTGTCCCACCACGGAAAAACTCCGGTGATTCACCCGACGGCGTATATCGCGCCCTCCGCCGATCTCATCGGGGAAATTACGATTGGGAGTGAATCGAGCGTTTGGTTCCAGTGCGTGATTCGCGGCGACGTGAACTGGATTAAGATCGGAAACCGCACGAACGTGCAGGACCACTCCATGCTCCACGTCGACCGACGCGACTGCCCCCTCACGATCGGGGATGAAATCACGATCGGCCACCGCGTGCTCCTCCACGGCTGCACGATCGGGAATCGCTGCCTGATCGGCATGGGCGCCATCATAATGAATAAAGCCGTGATCGGTGAAGAATGCATCGTCGGCGCGGGAGCCCTCGTGACCGAAGGAAAAGTCTTCCCACCCCGGACTCTGATCATCGGAAGTCCGGCGAAGGCCGTTCGGGAATTAAAGCCCGAAGAGCTCGCGTACCTCGTGAAGTCTGCAAATAATTACGTCGGTGATTCGCGCGAGTACCTCGAAGCGGCCGAGGCCCAGGCTCTGAACGACGATTTAAATGAAAACGGAGAATCCCTATGAAGTTCTACACCCCTTCGAGTGCACCGGCGAAAGACGGAATCCAGGCTACGGCCGGAATCACCGAAGCGCTCACCTTCGATGACGTCCTCCTCGTTCCGGGATACTCGGATACGCTCCCGGCGAACGTCGTGACGAAGACGAAACTGACGAAGAAGATCTCCCTCGCAATCCCGCTGATCTCTTCGGCGATGGATACCGTGACCGAAGCGAAAACCGCAAAAGTCATGGCCCAGGAAGGCGGTATTGGCGTCATCCATAAAAATCTAACGATCCAGGAACAGGCGAATGAAGTCGCGAAAGTAAAAAAAGCCGAGTGGGGGATGATCCAAGACCCGATCACGATCTCGCCGACCTCGACTCTCCAGGATGCGAACGCCCTCATGGGCGAATATAAAGTTTCGGGTCTCCCCGTGACGATCCCGAGTCCCCAGGGAAAAAAGCTGGTCGGAATTCTCACGAACCGGGACTTAAATTTTGAATCGGATTATTCCGTCACGGTCGAAAGCCGGATGACGAAAGCGCCCCTCGTGACCCTTCCGGAAGGGGTTTCGCTCGAAGATGCGAAACGCGCGTTAAAAGAGCACCGCCTCGAAAAAATTCCCGTCGTCGATAAGAACGGCTGCTTGAAGGGACTGATCACTTCGCGCGATATTAAAAAGCAGCGGGAGTTCCCGCTGGCGAATAAAGATTCCTTCGGTCGACTCGTCGTCGGCGCCGCGGTCGGGGTGGGTGCCGAAGCGCTCGAACGCGCGACGGCGCTCGTCGAAGCGGGAGTGGATCTCCTCTTCGTCGATAGCGCGCACGGACACTCGAAGGGCGTGCTCGAAGTCGTAGCCACCCTAAAGAAGAAATTTGGAGACCGCGTGGAGATCGTGGGCGGAAACGTCGCGACCTTCGAAGGAACGATGGCGCTCATCGATGCCGGTGCCGACGCGGTGAAGGTGGGGATCGGCCCCGGGTCAATCTGCACGACCCGAGTCGTGGCCGGAATCGGAGTTCCGCAGCTTTGGGCGATTTCGGAATGTTCGCGAGCGGCGGCTTCGCGCGGAGTTTCGATCATCGCCGACGGCGGGATTAAACTCTCGGGTGACGTGACGAAGGCGATCGCGGCGGGCGCGAACACGGTGATGATCGGATCCCTCTTTGCCGGCACGGACGAAGCACCGGGCGAAATTGTGCACTACCAGGGTCGGTCGTTTAAAACGTACCGCGGGATGGGTTCGATCGGCGCGATGGATAAGGCGCAAGGATCGAAGGATCGATATTTCCAAGGCGACGTTTCGGACGCCGGAAAACTCGTACCGGAAGGAATCGAAGGGCGCGTCCCGTACCGCGGATCGCTCGGCGCGAACGTGCACCAGTTGGTGGGCGGACTGAAGGCCGGCATGGGTTACGTCGGCGCGAAGGATATTCCCGACCTCCAAGAAAAAGCCCGTTTTCTCCGCATCACGGGCAGCGGCCTCACCGAGAGTCATCCGCACGACATCGTCATCACGAAGGAAGCCCCGAACTACCGGACGAGCTAAAATGAAAAAAATTCTGATCCTCGACTACGGCTCCCAGTATACCCAGTTGATCGCCCGGCGCGTGCGGGAGATCGGGTTCTATTCGTTCGTTTTCCCGGGCGATACGAGCCTCGCGCGGATTAAAGAATTCGGACCGTCGGCGATTATTCTCTCGGGTGGCCCGAACAGCGTATACGACCCGGGCGCTCCGCAGCTTCCCGAGGGACTTCTCGATTTCCAAGCCGAGATGAAACTTCCGATCTTAGGCATTTGCTACGGATTACAGCTCCTCGTCCAAGCTTTCGGCGGCGAAGTGAAACCGGGACTGAAACGCGAGTACGGTCGCATGGGAGTGATTCCCGAAGGGCGGAGCGTACTTTTCCCGGCCGGTTCCCATTTTATCACGCACGATTCGGAACCCGCTCGCCAAGTCTGGATGTCTCACGGAGACGAAACCGCAAAACTTCCGAGGGATTTTATTCTCGCTGCGAAATCCACTTCGGGCGCGGTCGCCGCCATCGAAGATCCGGAACGTAAACTTTTTGCCCTCCAATTCCATCCCGAAGTGACTCATTCCGAAAACGGAATCGACCTCCTTCGGCATTTCCTGTGCACGGTCGCGGGCCTGACTCCCGACTGGTCGATGGGGAATTTCATCGAAGAAGAAATTGCGCGCATTAAAGCGAAAGTGCCGGAGGGCGCTCACGTGATTTGCGCGCTCTCGGGCGGTGTCGATTCGACCGTAGCGGCAACCCTCGTCCACCAGGCGATCGGCGATCGCCTCCACTGCGTTTTTGTCGATACCGGACTTCTCCGCTACGAGGAGGGGAACCGTGTGATGAAGCTCTTCACCGACCAGCTCCATCTGCCGGTTACGCGCGTGAACGCGGAAGCGCGCTACCTCGAAGAACTCGCGGGCGTCACCGATCCCGAAAAGAAACGGAAAATCATCGGCGGACTCTTCATTAAAATTTTTGACGAGGAAGCCGCGAAGCTCGAAAAGGTCGTCGGGCATATTCCCGAATACCTCGTGCAGGGTACCCTCTATCCGGATGTGATCGAGTCGTCTCCCGCACCGTCTAGTGCCGATGGCACCTCCGGCGGGGCGTCCAGCACGGGTGCCTCCGGTGGGGCGAAGCACTCCCACACGATTAAATCCCACCATAACGTGGGAGGACTCCCTAAAGACCTGAGATTTAAACTCGTCGAACCGTTCCGCGACCTCTTTAAAGACGAAGTGAGAGAAATCGGGCGAAAGCTCGGAGTGCCGGAAGATTTTATCCGTCGACATCCCTTCCCGGGACCGGGACTGGGCGTGCGCATCGTCGGGGAAGTGACCCGCGAACGCTGCGATATCCTACGCGCGGCCGACGAAGTTTTTATCTCGATGCTGAAGGACGAAGGTCTTTACGAGAAGATCTGGCAAGCGATGGGGGTTTTCCTCCCGATCCGCAGCGTCGGCGTCCAGGGTGATGGCCGAACTCACGATTACTGCATCGCACTCCGTGCCGTCACTTCGGTCGATGGCATGACGGCCGATTGGTATCACTTCGAATCGAAATTCCTCGCGCGCGTGAGTTCACGCATTTGTAACGAAGTACGTGGCGTGAACCGAGTCGTGTACGATATTTCCTCTAAACCTCCGGCCACGATTGAATGGGAATAAAATGCGCGAGTATTTTATCGCCTCCGCGAGGCGAAAATGAGTGATTTCACCTCTTCCTCAGCCGAGGGCGCGACGAAGACTGACTTCGTCCACCTCCACGTTCACACTCAGTATTCGCTCCTCCAGGGTGCGATTCATATGGAAGACCTCGTCTCGCGAGTCGCCGAATTCGGAATGAATGCGGTCGCCGTTACGGATACGAATAATCTATTCGGTGCCATCGATTTTTATACGCAGGCGCGGGATAGAAAAATTAAGCCCATTATCGGATGTGACGTCTGGTACCTCGAGGGTGGGTATCCCGGCGCCCAACAGGCGGCCGCGGCGGCGGCTGCATCTGGCCCGGCCTCCCAGAACTTTCGTCCGAAATTCCATAGCCTCGTGATCCTTTGTAAGGACCTCGCCGGTTACCGGAACCTCTGTAAAATCGTGAGCACCGCGTATCAGAACGCGCCCCCGGTCGTGAAGGGCGCTCCCGTCATCCCGAAGTTCCTGATCGACCGTGCGCTTCTCGATCAGTACGGAGACGGACTGATCGTTCTTTCGGGCGGCCTACGTGGAGAGATTCCCTACCGGATCCTCGTCGGCGAAGAAGAAGAAGCGATCGCGACTTTAAAATGGTTTAAAAACCGGTTTAAAGACGATTTCTATCTCGAGATCCAGGATAACGGGATTCCGGAGCAGGAACTCATTAATGAGAAACTGAACGAATGGGGTGAGCGTTTCGGCGTCGAGGTTGTCGGCACGACGGATGTCCATTATTTAAAACCTGAAGACGCCGAAGCCCACGAGATCCTTCAGTGTATCGAGAACGGACGAAATCTCGATTTTGATCGCCCGAAATCGCTCGTACCGGCTGAATGTTATTTAAAGCCCGCCGCTCTCATGCGCGAACGCTTCTCACGCTACCCGAGGGCGGCGGATAATACCCTTGTGATCGCCGCGAAGTGTGACGTCGTCTTTAAGTTTAAGGATGAGCAGGGCCGCCCGATCTATCACCTCCCGAACTTCCGCCCGGAGGGCGTATCGAAGACCGACGCGTTCGATGACGTCGAGTTCTTTAAGCGGGAATCCCGCGAAGGACTTGAAAAGCGATTTGCGTCCTACCCATTCCGAAAACTTCGCGTCTCGGAAAATTGGGAAGAGCTTAGGAAAGAGTATTATACTCGGCTCGAAGACGAACTCGTGATGATCGGACGGACCGGATTTTCCGGTTACTTTCTGATCGTTTCGGATTTTATTAAATGGGCGAAGAACCACGATATTCCGGTCGGACCGGGACGGGGATCGGGAGCCGGTTCGCTCGTCGCCTACGCACTCTTTATTACGGACATCGATCCGATTAAATTTAAGCTCCTCTTCGAGCGTTTTATTAATCCGGAACGGATTTCGATGCCCGATTTCGACGTCGACTTCTGTCAGGATCGTCGCGCCGAGGTGATTAACTACGTTCAGCAGAAGTACGGTAAGGAAAACGTCTGCCAGATCATTACCTACGGTAAGCTCCAAACCCGCGCCGTAATTAAGGACGTCGGGCGAGTGCTCGGCCTTTCTTTCGCGGAGACGGATGTCATTAATAAGATGATTCCGGACGATCTCGGGATTTCGATCGACGAGTCGCTCGCGAAGGAACCTCGCCTCCGGGAGTTAATGGAGCAGGATCCTAAAGTTAATACCGTGTTAAAGTATGCCCGGAAACTCGAAGGCCTCTACCGAAATGCCGGAATCCACGCCGCGGGAGTGATCATCACCGAAGAGCCGGTCGTGAATTACTGCGCGCTCTACGTCTCGAAGGACGGCGACGTCGTCACCCAGTTCGATAAAGACGCCGGGGAAAAGATTGGGCTCGTTAAGTACGATTTTCTCGGACTGAAGACCCTGACCGTAATCGATAATGCCGTGAATCTGCTGATTCACCAGTTTCACGGCATTATCGATT
>JANXTV010000382.1 GCA_025352185.1 Oligoflexia bacterium | reverse complement strand
CCTCGACAGAATTCCACCACAGGCGAAGTTTGAAATGGATGTCTTAAACTCGCCCGAATTTTTTTCAGTCGAACACTAACCGGAGGAAACACGGATGGCCTCGTTTAAGGAAATCCATTTTACGCCCGCAGAATTTGCGGCAATTGCAAAAGTAGACAAGTCGATGGTCCCCGAACTCGAAGCTTCGGGACGTCTGACGATGACCCGGAAACGGGTTGGGAATGTCGACCGGAAGATGGTGTCCCTCGAGGACATGCAGAAATATTTCCGGAACCTCCGCGACCTCGCAAATGGGTCGGGTGCGGTTGCTGCCGGACCCCAAATGCCCGTCGAATCGACCGACATCGAATCGGTCGCCGCGGCGACCGGCTTCACTCCTGTCACGCCGCAGCATCGGGTGCAGATGTTTTATAACGTAAAGGGTGGAACGGGTAAGTCGACCCTTACGGCGCAGTACGTCATGCGTGCCGCAATGATGGGCTATAAGGTCCTGGCAATCGATCTCGACGGCCAAGGCCACCTCACCGTGAACCTCGATATTCTCGATGGCCACGAACGCCCGACGGTCTACGACGTACTCATCAATGACTTACCGCTCCAGGACGCGATTATGAATGTCGCCCCGGGCTTAGACCTCGTTCCGGCGAACCTCGGACTCTGTAATATCGAGATTCCGCTGAATAATAAGCTCCGGCGCGAATACCGACTGAGCGAAGCCATTCGGAAAGTCGCCGATCAGTACGACCTCATCGTTGCGGATACGAACCCGGCCGCCTCGATCCTGAACGGATCGATGCTCGTCGCTTCGAACCTCGTAAACGTCGTCTGCTCGACGAACCCCCTCTCCTTCCACGGGATGTCGCTCGTGATGGCGACGATCGAGTCGATGCAACGCGAGTTCGAGCGGGAACTCACCGTACGGATCATTCCGAACATGTACGATAACCGCGAAGTCATCTCCCAAGAAGTACTCGGCGAACTTCGCAGTCAGTTCGCGGAATTCTGCACGAAGACCGTCATGAACCGCGCATCCGACATGAATGAAGCAACGAAACGCCGAACGACCGTTTGGGACGTGAATCCCAAAGGTGTTGCGGCCGGAGACGTAAACTCGCTCACTGAAGAGCTGGTTTCCTGTGTCCGCGATTTCTCTCCCACTCTCTAAGGAAGGACTCACCCCATGACCACTCCAGAAAATCCAAAAGACGCCCCGAAAGATCCGAACTCGAAAATTAAAACCCGCGAAGGCAGCGGGTATTTAAAACAACTCTACTCGACCGCTCGTGTGACTGCGGGAAGCACTCACTCCCACTTAAAAAATCTGACGACCTTCATGATTAATTTCGTGCCGGTCGAAAAAGTAGACGCCTCCGAACTCCAGGTGCGAACGCACTTCGACGACGCAGAAGTAGCGACGCTTGCGAACTCGATTAAACTTCACGGCGTCCTCCAGCCGATCCTCGTCGTCCAAGACGGAGATCGTTATAAAGTCATCGCCGGTGAACGTCGACTCCGCGCTTCGAAAATGGCCGGCATGGACCGGATCCCCGCCCGCGTCCTCTCTACCGACGATAAAGCGACCCACGAAATCGCACTCCGAGAAAACCTCGACCGCGTGGACCTCCACCCGATCGAAGAAGGTGAAGGATACGTTTCGTTACTCGAAGCGGGCGCGTATTCATCCCACGATTCGATTGCGAAATCTTTCATGAAACCGAAATCTCGGGTTACCGAGTGTATCGGCTTCACGAAACTTCCCGTCGAAACGAAAGTCGAACTCATGCAACGCGGAATTAAAAACCGCGCGCTCCTCCGTTCACTCCTTACGGTCGAAAGTTCGAAACACATGGGCCTGATCGCCGAAGCCGCGACGAGAGAAGAAATTCTGCTCGACGCTGCGGGAGTTCCCCTCCCGTCGGAACTCGCCGAGAAAGTCCGCGCGGAGAAAGTAAAAGAAGCGAAATCTTTCGCGTTTAAGTTCGACGATAAGGCTCTCATCGTTCCGGGCTTTAAATGGAAATCGAGCGAGCCAACCGAAGCACTCGTGAGCTACGCCTCGGAGTTAAAAAAACTCCTCGAACAAATCGAAGAGCGCCTCACCCGTCCGGTTTAGTCGCAACTCTCTGAATTAAGCGCCTCTCTCTATATAGAGAGATAAATACTGGTCTAAAGGCCCCGGGAAACTTTCCCGGGGCCTTTCTTTTTTAAGCCCTCGGAATGGCGAACTTTTAGTCACGCGACCACCGTAAAGTGTTTCGCGTTTAAAAAAATCCAAAAATATCAACGCCTCGAATCGGTACGGGGTTTGCTCTAGGAGGGTGAACTCTTTTCTAGTCGCGCGAAAAATTTTTACGAAGGAACATTATGAAACACCTCTATACCGCTTTAACTCTCGCTATCCTGAGCGCCACGCCCGCAAAAGCCAGCGTCGAATACTTCCGCTGCATGACGAAGGACTTCAATAATAACTGGGTTTCTAAATACTCGTCTCCCATTAAGGGTGCCGGAGTTCGCGTCCTCGTCATTAAAGACAAGTCCCACGACATGGAACTCCGGGAGATGATCTCGCTCCCCGGATCAGCCTTAGAACTCGGAAATGCCGGAAACAGCAATGCGGCCGAGAAAATCGGTGGCTGTATTGAAAACGGAAAAGAATGTGTTTACGAATTAACTCTGTGGGAAGGTCGATACGGAACTGCCTACATCCCGACCGATATCGCAGAAGATTCTGAGATTTTAGTCGTCGATAATAGCCCGTCGAAGGGTTCGCTGCACTATAAACTAAAGTGCATTAAAGACTGAGTCTATGATTAAAAATATCGCCTTCCTATGCGGCCTCGTTGTGTCCATCGGTTCCCTCACGGCTTTCGCCGAGGATGAACTATTCTCACCCATTCACTGCGGGACCGCGAAGGATATCCTCATTACCCGCCCACTCATCGGGAATACGAAACTCACCCTTACTCTTTCGAACACTCGAACTCGGACCTACGTTCCGAGCGAGTCTGTTTGGAGCGTGGCCCTCGTGGGGGATAAAGAAATCACATTTAAATCTCGTCGCAATAAAGCTTCCCACGCTGCCGAAAAAATTCTTGCGACGAAATTTATGGGTCTGAAAAATTCTAGTGAACGGGTTTGCATCCAGTATGATTCTTCGCTCGCGAAGGGTTACCGGCTGGGCGCGGGATCATCCGATGATGAAGCTGTGGCGGAACTGAGCACCCAGTGAATCGCTTCTTCCGCATCCCCGTATGCGGACTCTTACTCATCGCCTTAAGCGCGGGAGCGTCAACCCGTATGATCGGCGCCCCGGGTCTCGCGTGGGTCGAGCAAAACCTTTCGGTATGCTGGCAGTCAGATCGTCACTCCCTTTCGCAGACTGTCGCCGGATGGACCGCCTATAACTACCGCGCAAGCGACGCGACTTATGGGCTCCAGGGAGAAGTTCGCCTTGCCGTTACCCAAGCCTATTCGATCGAGCGCACGGGTATCAGTTTTAAGGGGTTCGTGACCTGTCCGACCTCCCCGGAAAAACTCGCCGAATTTCCGGTCTACCTGGTGAATCGCCCGCTCGTACTCTCAAATCTATCGAAGATCGTATACGATCCTTCCGTCGGAGTGAGCGTCGTCGGAGACGTAAATAAAATTCGGGCGCCTAAAACCGTATCTTCACTCGAAATGAATCTCGAGAGCCCGGTTTTCCCATTCGCGCTTCCCGAAATTTTCACCCACGAAGAAAAATGGAAAGCCGCCGTGGGTTTTAATCTCGACGATCTCGCCACTCTGGTTCGAAAATCTTTCCGGCGGACGAGTGCCGATATCGAAACACGCCTCGGGTTTAATCCCCGGCTCACGCACCCAACGGGAGATCAGAAAATGATTCGCGATCGTTTTTCCGAAGCGGCGGGAAAATATGAGAAAGACCTCCGTAAATATACGATCGTCCATGAGTTCGGCCATCTCCTCGGCCTACTTCACGAAGATCGCCGACACGACTCCCAGAACTATCGACCCGAATTCTGCACTCTCCGCGCCGAAGACGAAGACCGTGAGAATGATGGAACCGTCGGAGCAGAGGAAAGCCGGTTCGAAACGGCCTACGACCCTTTCTCCATCATGAGTTACTGCCGATCGACGATGCATGAGCTCTACCGAAAAATCGAAGCCGTCTGCGCCGTCGCGCCGTTCTTTCGTAATAAAAATCGGCGCTCGCTCGACCCGATCGAAAAATTCTTACCGAAATGCTCTCTGCTTGCGAGCCATCTCTTCCCGGTGGATCTCACGGCTCGGGATGTGCGGGGGCTACGTCTCATGCAGAAGCTCCCGGTGTCGAGCGCACCCGACTCTATCGATTTCCACGAATCGTCGGAAGAATCCGAACTTCTAGAATTACTCGAGAATTTTTCTAAAGTCGGAATTCGCTAACAAGAGTCCATTCCGCTGAGCCATATTTTTTCGAGGACTTGCGGGGTCACCTTTGCGGTATTCATCGTGCGGAACTGAGCGAGGTACTCGGGATCGGCCCATGACGTAATTCCGATCGCTTCGAGCGAGGGATGATGGAGAAGTTCTAGGAAAGTATACCGACGCGTAATGAATTCGAGCAGGGTCCTCATCCCGATATCACTCCCACCGAGTTCGTGAACGAGATTCGCTAAATCAATCCCGCGGTTCCATCCACAGTACGCGAGACATTTTCCTTCTTGCCAGAGGGTGCGCCACTCCACGCCCCGGTGGCGAGATAGCCAGAGAATATCGGCGTCGCGGTAAAGAAGACCTTGCTTCCGGGTGAGGAGAATTTCGGCGATACTTTCTTCCCATCCCGTTCGTACCTCGAACCCGCTGAGGAGTTCACCCTCGATCTTTAAATGATCAAACGTCGAACGCACCTGGATACCCGCGAAATCAAATCCGTGCTTTTTATAGAGGGGACTTTCGGAGCCCCAGAGTGCGAAAGCATCGACCCCGCGCGATTCACCCTCGGCGATTAGCGCCCCGAGAACTTCCGATCCTAAGCCCTTTCCCTGATCGGCCGGATTCGTGGCCACCGCACCGATTAATCCGAGCGAGAGAGTTTCGGTTTCCGTTCGGTAGGGAGCAATTCGAAGTGAGGCGGTAACGGCGAGGCGCCCTTCCGTCCATCCCCCGAGTTGGAAGCGGTTCGGTTGATTCGGAATCGTCGGTTCCCAAACCGGGAAATCATTTAAGTAGTGGAGCGGGGAAGAAAGGCGAAACGCAGCGTCGATTACGGTGCCGTATTCGCGCAGATCGTCGGGCAGAATGGGGCGCCAATCTATTTTCGACATCGCTTTTCACTGCTCATAACCACAAGTCTAACTTAATTTAAGGGGCCATTCGACCGATCTGTTCTTTAGGAAAAGAGAAATCAATAGCGCCAAATGATTGGCACTCGGTTCCACCCAGCTCTTATAAGGAGAGAATGAATGAGTAAGAAAAAAGGTAAATTCGATCTGACCCACCTCGTCCATAACGAAAACGTAAAGGACGGACAGGATCTTTTCTTCGTTTCAAATCCGAAGCAGACCTGCAAGATCACGAAACAACCCAACGGCGAATTTAAAGTCGTAGCGGGCGGCGAAACAATGACGGTTCACGCATTCGCAACGAAGTGCCTCGGCATGGATCCTCCCGATCACGCCACGAAGTGGCTGCGCGACGAAAAAGGCTCCACTTTATATGACATGTGGCACGCCGACGACGATTATTCCTACGCGGCTTAGATTTTTTGCTTTTTTTTTAAAGCGCTAAGTCCCTGAATCCAAAACGAAACGAGGCCCTTACGAAAAAAAACGTAAGGGCCTCGTTTTTTTTTATTAAGTTTCCCACCCCAGGTCCGATGAGACACATGGAAGCGGTAGAGGTACTTAAGTCACTGGATGTGACCGAGCATAACTCTAAAAGACCGCTTAATCCCCTAGGCCATGGATTGGCTAAAGGACCTTCAAGGAGGAAGGCATGGGATTACGAATTAATACCAACGTGCCTGCACTCATTGCGCAAAGAAATTTGCGTAATACTCGTGCCTCGCTGGATACCACATTAGAAAGATTAAGTTCCGGATCTCGCATCAATCACGCAGGTGACGATGCCGCCGGACTCGCGATCTCGGAAAGCCTGAGAGCTCAGATCCGTGGACTCGCCCAAGCCGAAAGAAACTCCCACGACGGGATTTCCTTAGTCCAAGTCGCCGAAGGCGCGATGAGCGAAGTATCGAACATGCTCATCCGACTCCGCGAACTGGGAGTTCAGGCCGCTTCCGACACCGTCGGGCCGACCGAACGTGGATTCCTCGATCTCGAATTCCAACAAACACTCCAAGAAATCGACCGGATCGCCAAGAGTACGAAGTATAATAACCTTCCGCTCTTAAACGGTTCCGCCCAAGCTTTCGAGATTCAAATCGGAACGAGTAATAACCCGATCACGGACCGCGTGAAGCTTTTCGATTCGAACGCTGCCGACGTGAGTGCCGTAGCCCTCGGAATGAATCTCTCGAACGTAGCCGATAAAATCAGCGCGCAGAACTCGCTCGCTTCGATCGACCAAGCAATCGGGAGTGTCACTTCCATGCGGGCCGAGTTCGGGGCGCTCCAAAACCGACTCCAGTCGGTGATTAACACCCTACAGATTTCAAAAGAGAACCTCGCGGCCGCAAACTCCCGAATCCGCGATGCGGATGTCGCGGAAGAGTCCACGAACCTCACGAAGAACCAGATTCTCATGCAATCGGGTACGTCGGTCCTTACGCAGGCGAATACCACGATTAAAACCGCACTACAGCTGCTCGGAGGTGGCTCTATGGGTTAGTCGAACTCGCGATAACGTCTGCACACATTAACGCTCGTTAGGTGCGCGCACAAACTCGCGGCTCGAACTTACTAAAATTTTTACCCGAAAGCCTGGCGAAAGCCGGTGCTTGTTTCCTGGAGTGGATAACGGATCCACGCTCCGAGCTCACCCAAGATGGTGTGCGCCCGGGGCGTGGGTCTAATCCCAAACCGCGCGAATCCGCGAGGCTAGGAGAGTTAGGGTGGTCAGGTTTCTTTTTTGGATGGAGGCAAGGAATCGCCAAAGTCCGGAGAAGGATGGTGCATGCACGAGGGGTGACCCTCGGGTGTGATCCGGAATGGAGCAACGATGCTCTATTCGAATTGAAGCGGTTCCATGGTGGAACCGTTTCGGGGAGTAAATAAATCCCGATGGATTGGGTCGCGCCGAATTATTCGGAGTGTTTACACGGAGGTAAGAAACCATGAACGGAGTCTAATATGGGTCTTCGTATTAATACGAACGTGTCTGCGCTGAACGCCCAGCGTACGATGGGTCAAACTCGAATGGCGTTGGATAAATCGCTCGAAAAACTTGCATCCGGTAGCCGCATTAATCATGCGGGTGACGATGCCGCCGGTCTGGCAATCTCGGAAAACCTCCGAGCCCAGATTCGCGGAATGAGACAGGCAAAGCGGAACGCCCAGGACGGGGTTTCCTTGATCCAGGTCTCGGAAGGTGGACTCAATGAGATTTCAAACATTATGATCCGACTACGAGAACTCGCGATCCAGGCCGCTTCCGATACGATCGGGGATACGGAACGTCAGTTCACGGACCGAGAATATCAAGCCCTCAAGCAAGAGATCGACCGGATCGCCAACGCTACCCAATTTAACGGCACGCCGCTGTTAAACGGGAAGGCAGGGATCTTTGAAATTCAAGTCGGTACTCAGAATAACCCGATTCTCGACCGGGTCGTCTATAACGGTGAACGTTCGGACGCCTCGCTCGATGCCCTTAAACTGGGCGGTGAATCGGTCGCGACGAAACAAGGCTCACAGCTCTCGCTGTCGGTCATCGATGACGGTCTGATTCGAGTAAACTCGATTCGCGCCGATCTCGGAGCGCTTCAAAACCGCCTCCAATCGACGATCAACAACCTCGCGATTGCGGATGAGAACCTCTCGGCCGCGAACTCCCGAATCCGCGACACTGACTTCGCTGAAGAAGTGTCCGAAATGACCAAGAATAACATTCTGATGCAAGCAGGCATCAGCGTTCTTGGCCAAGCGAATAATACGAACTCCGCAGCCGTAAAACTGCTCGGATAAGTACGATGACGAAGACAATGACGACTCATGGCGGGCTCTCTCATGGATGGGAGAGCCCCACCCCCCTCCTCCGCTGAGCTTCGGCGGTTTTAGGAAGGGAGTCGGGCTTCTCCAACTTGGGAGAGCCCCGCCGGGGTCAACTCGAAATTAGAAGAATTTTCGGGTACTGTTTTCGTCATGGCCGGTCAGGGATCGAAACTCGGAGTCTTAATCGTGGGAGGAAACGGATTCCTCGGGAGTCATCTTGCGCGAAGTTTGCGGAAGCAGGCCCGAGTCATTACGACCTACCTAAAGAACCGTGTCCCGATCGAGGGAGTCTTATCACTTCCGATCGACCTTCGCGATTCGAATGGGATGAAGCGAATCCTGAATGCGAATAAACCAGACGTCGTGATCTTTCTCGGAGGACCCGAGGATTCCGCATGGGTGGATGCGCACGCTAAAATAGCCGAGAAAGTTTTTTCCGCCGGTGCGAGCGATGTGCTGCACCTATCGGAGATGATTTCGGCGCGATTTATTTACGTATCCAATACCTCGGTCTTCGATGGGACGAGGGGAAATTATAAAGAGACGGATAACGTTTCGCCCATGACTCTCCTCGGAAAGTTAAAGGCGGGAGGTGAAAACGCCGTACGAAGCCGCGCCACCAATGGCGTGGTCCTTCGCCTTTCGCCGTTGGTGGGATCCGCACATCCGTGGCGACCCAGCCAGTTTGATCGCTTACGGGCCGCCCTCCAAGCCGAAACGCCCCTCGAATTTTCCGACGAAGAATACCATTCTTGGTTGACCGTTTCGGACGCCGTCGCCGGAATTACAGCCGCGGTCCACCGGGCTCCGAAAGGCGCCACCCTCCACGTCGGGGGCCTCACCCGGATGACCTCGTTTGAACTCGCGAAGCTCTATGCGAAGAGCCACGGATTTTCCGAAACGTTCGTAAAGGCTAAGAAAAAAGTCATCACCAAGGGAATGATCATCCTCCCCGAGGGTGAAAAATTCGACTTCAGTTTAAACAGTACCGAGATGATGCGGGCCACGGACTTTTCTCCCTCTTCGATCGAAGACCGCATCGTGAGTGAATTCCTCCCGTGAAGTTCGTCTGGCCATTTCGGTTCCTCGTCGGGGTGCTCGTCTCGACGATGACGTACCTCTGGTCCGTCGGGGGCTCACCCGTCGAACATTTCCTAGGACGCGGGATCGAAGGTCGAATCCTCTCCCTCCGTAGCGACTCTGGCCAAACTCTGATCGCCCTTCGGACGGCGGATGGCGACCGCTTCGGATCTATCCCCGGGGACGACGCCCCGAAAATCGAAATCGACCAGTGCATCCGAGCCCGCCTCTACCCGATCCTCAATCCTCTCGAATGCGCGGGCGGAACCTCCACCGGCGGGGACGAAAATCTCTGTCTCGCGGTGAATCAGCGGATTGAGCACCCCGAGATCCACCCGTGCTCATTAAAATAGACTTAAGCCGATAATATCGGGGCCTTATTTCAATCAAAATTCTTTCGGCCACCGAGGAGACGCGAGGTTTCTTTTCTCCCGCGCCGAGGGTAGTCATGGACCATGCATATGACTTTTCGGTTCCTAGCCCTCGCCGGCCTCGCGGTCCTCGTTCTTCCCTCCCCGGCTCGGGCCGAAACCCGAAAAATTTCCGAATCGGCGGGAAGTTACTGGGTCCGCTACCAGGCGGAAAACCGAACTTACCTCGACCGCATCGAAACCGATGCTCGCGGATGGCCCTACCTGAAGTCACACGAAGTTTTCCGCTCAAAGGCCGCATTTAAATTCGTCGCCGAGAACCGAGATCTTTTCGCAAACGAGAAAGTTTCAAACCTCGCTTTCGCAGAAAATTCCGAGCCCCTGAACGCACCCGAACTTCGAGACGTGGGCACCGCTCCGCTTTGGAAAGTCACGGCCGAATGGTCGTTTGACTGGGAACTCAAGTACGCCGAGTGGGTAGAAAAAAATATCGATAAGGAATTTTTCGTTCGTACGAAACAGAAATCCGACTGTGCGGATCTAGCTTATACCGCGCGCTGGATCTTCGCGCGTGAACACGGACTTCCTGCCGCAAACCGCCTCGCGGGGAGCGGCGTCTTCTTTACCCAGAATTCCGTAAAGCGCGAATGGATGGACCTGCCGACGAATTCGGATTGGACGAAAGATCGTCGGTTTCGGGCCGCCCTCGATTATCTCCTTTCGCTGACCTACACCCACTCCCTGATGCAGGATAGTTATCCCATCGCGATTAATCCCTCGATCTTTAAGGCGGGCGTCCATCACCTGAGCCTCGATTCGACGACGGGCCATACGCTCCTCATCCACCGCACCGACTACGCGAATCCCGGGACGATGCCTTTTATCGTCCTCTACTCGACCCTACCGATTCAAGTCCGCTCGCTCGCGGAAGAAACCTACTTTTACACCGAGCAGCCAAAAGCAAATACGGGGGGATTCCTTCGCATTCGGTGGCCGGTATTTAAGGGTTCGAGCGTTTCACTCGTCGACGCGAAAGACATGCCCGGATATTCACTCGAACAGTACGGTGAGGAAATCATGAAGGACCAGTCGTCCTTCGGTATTGCCGTCATGCGGAAATTAAAACCATCCTTTAGCTTCGTCGCCGCGACAAACGCCGCCCTCGAGGGAATTCGCTCGATGATTAACCAACGGGTGACGCTGGTCGAAGAGGGCTACGCGGTATGCTCAAAATCCGCGTGCCCGCCCGATTCGGCGAACTACGAGGATTGGAGTACCCCGAGCCGGGATGCCCGAATAAACGCCCAGATTAGACTGGCGCGGAGCATGGGTTCCCTTGGAAATCCCGATGAACAAAAACAAATTGAACTCATTCTAAAGCGCGAATTCGCGGCACCCGTCGTGACGTTCGAAGGACGTCCGGTTTCCCTCAGCCTTATCTTCGAATCGTTTCGACGCGGGCTTTTTTCTTCCGACCCTAACCTCACTCCACGCCTACGCTGGGGTGTACTCCCCGAAGCCATGGGAGAAATCTTTAAAACCCGAGCGGATAAGCTCATCGACGACCGAGAAAAGTTTCTCGCCACCTCCGGTAAAACCTGTGTCGGAAATACGGGCGCGAACTGCATACCGGGCGGGGAAACGTACCTGAAGGAAACGACGGGGACTTTCGATACGGGACTCAGTGAACTCGCGAATTTACACCGAGTTTACTGCAATACGGCGGGTACCGACTCCGCGTTTTGCACTTCACTTGAAAAGAATCTTGCCGAAACCACGGTGACCTTTCTTGGAAATAAAGTTTCCTTGGCGAAGGCTCTCGACGGATTCCTTGGATTGAATTCCGACCCCCGGGTAACCTTAGCCCGCCGAAACGGTTCGGAATTTTCCGGGTATTCAAAACTCGAGATTACGGGTAGCCGTGAATTTCGCCTCGAAGGTAAATCGGCATTTGTCCGGGGTCCCTCCGATTTACACGGTCGGATCCTCGACCGCACGGGAGCCGTGTGGACGACCCGGAGCTTTGCGGATGGTGTAAAGCTTTACGACGTAAACTTCGGGACGAAGACGGGTCTCTACTCCGCCGGCGGCGAGCTCTATCTCGGCGACCTTTCGGGGAAACGTAGGGAAATGATTACGAAAACGGGTGAACTTACGGAGGCCACTCTAGTTTCGGCGACCCGAGTTTTTTTCCGAACCGCATCGGAATGGAAGATTTTCGAACGAGGGGGAGACGGTAAATGGAAAGCGCTCTTAGGTGCGGCGTACGCCGCTCGCAGCGATGAAAAGACGTTTGGGCGCGAATTGAATATTTTCCGCACGGGAGACGATCCGGAAAAGAATTGGGCGGTCGTCGATCTTCTCGCGAAAACACCGAAAATATTCGCTTTCGATGGCTTTCCTTCGGGAGATGACCAGCGTCCGCAGATGCTCGGAAAAAATTCAGCTTGGATCCAAGTCATCATTAATCCGGGCTCGGACGCCGTTTTGCGTACGTACCGACTCGATCGATCGGTCCAGACGTTCGCCCCCGTTCCGGAAATTAAGGGTTACGTCGCCCACGTCACCGGGAATGAAAAGACGATTTACTTCTCGGATAAAGACGGCGCGATTACCTGGTTTTACCGGGCTCCCCTCTCCGAAAAAGGAGAAATCGGGGCGCGGGAGAAGATTTCAAATAGCTTTTACCGCCTCGCTGATTTCATTATTTTCTACGGCGGAATTAAAGACATGCTGAAGTATGCGGTCGTTCCAAGCGGTGAGCTCGTTCTCATTAAGGAGCAGGCCGACGAGGAATGGGCGAAACATATTCGCGGCAACTTCATGATCTTCCTCCTGAAGGATGGAACTTACGGCATCCGAAAAGTCGGGGAAACCAAACACATCGTCATCGACGGGATTCTCGGGTTTCCTCGCCAGGCCGGCGACGAGACGGATCTCCGGTTCCTCGTTCGCACCTGGAAAGGCGGAAAATCGAACGAAGTTTACCTCACCGACGAAAAGCATCCCGAACGATTCGCATTAACGACCGGCGCTCTATTCGGCGATGCCGTAACGAATAGCTTCGAGCCCTGGTCGGTCGACACTTCAAAGGATACGGGAACGGTGCAGCTGGATCGCGGGGCCATCATTAATCTCGGGTCCCAAGTCTTCTGGATCGGAGACGCAGACTGACCGGCCGGCGGTGAGGCGCATCGGAACGGGACGACGAAGACTATTCTTCGCCCAAGTAGGCTTTACGAATCTCGTCCGATTTTAATAAATCGGCCGCCGGACCCTGGAGTTTTACACTCCCCGTTTCAAGCACGATCCCGTAATGCGCGATCTGCAGAGCTTGGAGCGCGTTTTGTTCAACGAGTACGACCGTCTTTCCATCTTTATTGATCTGGATGACGATCTCGAAAATTTTCTCAATAATCTGCGGAGCGAGCCCGAGCGACGGTTCGTCAAGGAGCAGAACTTCGGGGTGACTCATGAGGGCACGTCCGATCGCGAGCATCTGCTGTTCGCCGCCGGAAAGTGTTCCCGCATTCTGTTTCCGTCGTTCTTTTAGCCGCGGAAACAGCGTGAAAACATGTTCGAGGTCGGCCCCGAAAGTCGCCTTCGAAGGCGCGCACCACGCGCCCAGATCAATATTTTCTTCGACGGTGAGATTCAGGAAAATTCCGCGCCCCTCGGGAGCCTGCGAGATTCGGCGACGCACGATCAGGTGCGGAGCCATTCCCGAGATTTTCGTCCCGTGGTGAAGGATCTCCCCACTCGAAGGTTTCACGAGTCCCGAGACGGCGCGAAGGGTCGTGGTCTTACCCGCGCCGTTCGAACCGATCAGCGTGACGATCTGACCCTTCTTTACTTGGAAGGAAATATTGCGGATCGCTTCAATCGCGCCGTACTTTACCGAGACGTTTTTAAAATCCAGGACGTTATCGTCGTGCTTCGCTTCGGTCATTTCTGCTCCGCCGCTGCCTTACCGAGGTAGGCTTCGATTACTTTCGGATTCTTCTGAATTTCGAGCGGGGTCCCCTCGGCGATTTTTACGCCGTAATCGAGGACCGCGATGCGCTCGCAGATTCCCATCACGAGTTTCATATCGTGCTCGATCAGGAGAATCGTCATGCCGTGTTCGTCGCGGATCTTTCGAATCGCGGCCATCAAGCTCGCGGTTTCCTGCCCGTTCATTCCGGCCGCCGGCTCATCGAGCAGAAGGAGCTTCGCTCCCGTCGCCATCGCACGCGCGATTTCGAGCCGTCGCTGATCTCCGTAGGGAAGATTTTTTGCGGCCACGTGAGACCGGTCGCGCATTCCGAAAATATCGAGAATCTTCAAACAAGCATCGATCTTTTCGGACTCAATCGTGCGGCTCTTTTTTCCGTGAAGGATGAGCGGGAGCCAGGTAAACCGTGGCCAAGCCGGATTATGGTCCATCGCGATCATCAGGTTTTTTAAGACCGTGAGTTCCTTAAAGAGACGGATGTTTTGG
>JANXTV010000179.1 GCA_025352185.1 Oligoflexia bacterium | reverse complement strand
GAAGCTCGATAAAAATCTGCGGTCCATGTTCTCCCAGGAGATGGACGTTTTCCGTTCCCAACCGGACGTAAAAGCAAAACGAAACAAACTTTTCGATATTCTCGATGCCCTCGTCGGCCCGATGACGGCCGATCGAAATGCAGCCTCGGAATTCTTTCGGAACTCGATGAACTCCCGCCAGATTCCTTTCTTCCTCGTCGGATACGACGGCATTCCTAAGGAAGTTCGCGCAAACTCCGAGGGTAAAATTCAGATGGAGTGGGGCGATTGGATGCAAACGGGTGGTGCCGACGGCGGCTACCAATCCATGTTCGATGATCCAGATGATCTCGCGAAAAAGATCGAAGCGAACATGAACATCATGATCGATAGCGCGAACGAAAAGGCCGGAATCTTTTTCCGCCAGCGTCTCGTGATCGATTTACTGACTCTCGTGAATCGGACTCTCGTCGGCCAGAATATTACCGTTCGCCAGGCATTTAAGTCCGTGGATCGTTACCTGGAAGGTTTTCAGGCGCGCCTCACGGGGTCTTTCGGAGATAACGTGATGTACGGGTCGGTTCTCGAAACCCGTTCCCGTATCCAAGCGGTACTCCGCTCTTTCGATGGACTGGCCGCGCTCGGTCGGGATGCGATTAAGAATCCGATCGAAAACTATAGCGTGGATGACCGTAAGGCGGTAGCCGATGCCGCGAAGCACGTGATTGATAATGTTTTCCAGGAGCTTTACGTTCTTTATATGTCGGACGTGTTCCTGACGAACCGAGTTTCGCCGATGATCGAACGCGATTTCGCGATTCGATTAAAACAGGGCGAAAACATGACGCCGTACCAGAAGCAGCTTCTTCAGATTACGCAAGATCAGATGATCGAACGCCTGACCCAGCTCTACGGAGTGGATCCGGTTTCGAAAAACGATGACCTGAAGACGGCGCACGTCGTGAACGATTCGAACCTCGGGGCCGTGGAAGAAATTTTCTCGGACTCGATCTTCATGATGCTCGAAGAAGTGAACGAAGTCGTCCACGGGCGGCCAGCCGATGCGGATGCGATGAAGCGCGTGACAAACGAACGTTTTAAAAAGGAACGCGCATTCTACCGAAATATGGCGCTCTCGACTCCTATGCCGGGTGGAATGCCAAACCTCCTCGGTTGGTTCTTCGCCGGAAGTCAGGCGAAGAGTGGTCATTCGGATCTGTATTATCGCCCGACGAATCCGAATAACGTCGGCCGCGTGGAAGACGCCTACGGATCCTACGCACAGTTCCGCGGTCGCCTCTGCGCCCAGACGCTCGCCTTCCAGGGCCGGGCTCGCTTCGCGAACTTCTGCCAGGGAGCCGTGATGAAGAGTTCCTATAGCGAGAAAAATGAGCACTCGCCGCTCGATCTCACTTACGACGATTACCTACCGAATCCGGCCTACAGTAAAGTCATCGCCGCCGATCCGGTAAAAGTTCGGCGCCGGGTTTGTGCTCTGAACGACTATAGTATCCGTAACTGGGTACGTTTCCTGGAGACTCGCGATCGTACGAAGGACGAAGCGATCGAAGAGTAAGTCGTTCGGATTCTTTCTTCGAATTTACTTTTTAGGCGTGGCCGTCGATTCGACATTCAGAGCGAATCGGACGAGGCCCGCGGAACGGAGTGCGTCCATAAGCTGGATCACGATACCGTGGGCCGTGGTTTGGTCCGCGCTGATCATGGCGGTTTCTTCCGCGGCTTTCGGTCCTAGCGCTTTCAATCTCTCGGCCAGTTGCGGCCAACCGAGTTCCTCGCCGTTCCAGAAAACTTTTCCTTCGGCATTTACCGTGAAGTTTAAAGGACTCTTCGCACCGGCATCTTCGCCCGTGCGGGCCTTCGGAAGCTGGACCTTAATCGCGGACTGGTAAATCACCGGCGCCGTCATGAGAAAGATCACGAGCAGAACGAGCACGACGTCGACCAGAGGAGTAACGTTAATTCCCGAAATGACGTCGTCGTCGCCGCCGCCGAAAGTTCCGGCCATGACTTAACCCTTCGCGCCGGCGATTTTGCCGACGAGAAAAGATTTTAAGGCTTCGGCTTCGGAGAGCGCGTTTTTCGTACGGCGTTGGTACATGTTAAATCCGACAACCGCCGGAATGGCGACGAGGATTCCGACCGCGGTTGCGACGAGCGCATCGGCGACTCCGGCCGTAACTCCGGATACTCCACCTCCACCGCCCCCGGCTTGGGAGAGGTCGTTGAAAGCTTTAATGATTCCGAGCACGGTCCCGAAGAGGCCGACGAAGGGAGCATTATTTCCAATCGTCGCGAGTAAGGCGAGTGAGCGTTCCCATTTCACGCGAGCACGGACGACGTGATCTTGGGCAAGTTCGTTGAGAACTTCGGGGGTACCGTTCCTCGTCGAGAGGAGAGCGACCGCCATGGCGGACTCGAGGTCGGGTTTTTCTTTCGCCTGTTTCCCGGTGCGTGTTTTCGCGATCTGGAGCGCGCGGTCCCATTCGCCCGAGGCGACGGCGTCCCGTAAGGTTTTCCTGAACTCCTCGATGTCCTTTAGCGCCGTCTTATAAAAGAGGCTCCGTTCGAAAAGAATCGAGACGGAGAAGACCGAGAGGAAGACGAGGAGGTAGAGGACCCATTCGGCGCCGAGGAGCGAGAAACCTAAGAAGAGTTTTCCAAGCATAGGGTTTAAGCGTAGCACCCCTTTCTCTAGACACTAAGCGTTAACGGGGTTGCCAGGAGTTCTTTTCTCTGGCATTTTTCAGCTATAAATCCAGTCGGCTTTCATCGTTTTTTTACGGGGTTCTTGCCCCGAGGGGTCTCGCGTTATGGCTTACGAAATCATCACTAAAAATACGGTTCGCGATCGTTTCAAACCGGCCCCACGCCCG
>JANXTV010000349.1 GCA_025352185.1 Oligoflexia bacterium | reverse complement strand
GGGATCGGAACGGCTCCCTCCGTAGGGCTCCGTAAAGGCGTGGTGATTAACATCGATGCAACGGTGGAAAGCATTACGAAAGCGGTCGAAGAAGCCGAACTCATGGCGGGCGTCGAGATTTCCAGCGTCTTTACCGGAATTGCCGGTGGTCATATTAAATCCTTCAACTCGACGGGTGTCGTCGCGGTTAAAGATAAAGAGATTAATGAGAGCGACGTGCAGAGATGCATCGACGCCGCGAAAGCGATGTCCATTCCTCTCGACCGCGAAGTGATTCACATCATGCCGCAAGAATTCATTATCGATGGCCAAGACGGAATTCGCGATCCCATCGGGATGAACGGAATGCGTCTCGAGAGTCGCGTGCATATCGTAACGGGTGCCGTATCAAGCGCGCAAAACATCATTAAATGTGCGAATAAAGCGGGCCTGAACGTCACCGAGATTTGCCTCGAGCCGATCGCTTCGGCGGCGGCGGTCCTTTCGGAAGACGAAAAAGACTTAGGCGTCGTCCTCGTCGATATCGGCGGCGGTACCAGTGATATCGCCATCTTCCGCGATGGAGCGATCGTGCATACGAGCGTCCTCGCGATCGGTGGAAACCATATCACGAACGACATCGCCGTCGGTCTGCGGTGCCCGCAGAACGAAGCCGAGAAATTGAAAATCGCCCACGGGTGTGGACTTGCGTCCCTCGTGCGTCCCGACGAAACGATCGAAGTCGCCGGAGTGGGCGGACGGAAGCCGCGTATGGTTCCGCGACGCCTCCTCGCCGAGATTATCGAACCTCGCGTAGAAGAGATCTTCTCATTAATCCAGCGGGAAGTGATCCAGAGCGGCCACGGGGAAATGCTTTCGGGCGGCATCGTGATCACCGGTGGATCGAGCCTTCTCGAAGGAATGCCAGAAATGGCCGAGTTTATTTTCGAAATGCCGGTGAAGCGCGGAATTCCACAGGGAATCGGCGGTCTTCGGGATGTCGTAAATAGTCCTAAATTTGCGACCGGTGTCGGTCTCCTTAAGTTTGGAGCCCGTAACGGTTCGAAAGCGAAGTTCCAGATCCGCGAGAAGAACATCTACGATAAAGTTCGTGGATCGATGCGGACTTGGATTCGCGATCTGTTTTAATTTTTCAGAAAGTCAAAAGTAGTAAAAATAGGCAGTCAGTACCGTTTCCGTCCGAACTGAGAGGCGAAGAGGAAACGAAAGCAATAACGGAAGGCCGGAAACGGTCTCCTCAAACAGGAAGAGGAACCCAAACCATGTTCGAAATCGATCAAGTAGCGACCCAAGGAGCGAAGATCAAGGTCATCGGCGTGGGCGGCAGCGGATGCAATGCCGTAAACACGATGATTAAACTCGGTCTACAAGGCGTAGACTTCATTACCGCCAATACCGATATCCAAGCGCTAAACGCGTCCCTCGCGCCGACGAAAATCGCAATCGGCCAGGACGTGACTCGTGGACTCGGAGCGGGTGCGAATCCAGAGATCGGCCGTAAAGCCGCCCTCGAAGATTACGCGAAGATCGCCGAAATGATAGCTGGCGCTGACATGGTTTTCATCACGGCGGGCATGGGCGGCGGAACCGGAACGGGCGCCGCACCGATTATCGCTAAGATCGCTAAAGAAGCGGGCGCACTTACCGTAGGTGTCGTAACGAAACCTTTCGTTTTCGAAGGTCGTAAGCGGATGAAGCACGCGGAAGACGGCCTCGCCGCCCTTCGCGAAAATGTCGACTCCCTCATCATGATTCCTAACCAACGCCTACTGGCGATTTCGGGTGCGAAACTTTCGATGATGGATGCTTTCAAGAAAGCCGATGAGGTTCTTCTGAATGCCGTTCAAGGGATCTCCGATCTCATTAACTGCACCGGCCATATCAACTGCGATTTCGCCGACGTTCGTACGATTATGAATAATCGCGGAATGGCTTTAATGGGTATCGGGAATGCGAAGGGTGAACACCGCGCCGTCGAAGCTGCGACGAACGCGATTTCCTCCCCACTTCTCGAGGACGTTTCGATCAACGGAGCAACCGGTATTATCATTAATATCACCGGTGGATCGGACCTTTCGATTCACGAAGTGAACGAAGCAACGACGCTCATCATGGAAGCCGCTCACCCGGACGCCGAAATCATTTTCGGTACGGTGATCGACGACACGATGAACGATTCCGTAAAAATCACGGTTATCGCGACCGGACTGAATGCTCCTGCTTCCAGCGTAGCGCTCAGCATGAACTCGCAAGCTACGGCCGGCGCCCAAGGATGGAATCAATCTGCACCCGCAGTGACTCCTCCCGCACCGAACGCGTCGATGGTTGCTCCCACCGCTCCTGCGGTGGCGGCTCCCGTAGTCGCGCAGGTCTCGGTTCCGCCACAACCCATTAAAGTCGAGATGGTTCAGATCGAAACCGAATCGTCTAACTTTGATGAGTTGATGGGAGAGACGAAGGACATGCCCGCAACCGTTAATCCAGGTCTTCAGGCCCGTACTCCGTCTAAAGAAATGGGCACGGGAGCAGAGGCGGGTGAGTTAGCGCGGGCTCGGGCGATCGCCCAGCGCCTCGGCATCACGAATTTGACCGATGACGAGTATGACGTCCCGACATACATGCGCCGACGCGGTACCGATTCGGAACTCTAAGTAGAAATTACGTTCTAGTATAAACAGACGACGCCTCCTCGAATATTCGGGGGGGCGTTTTATTTTTGGCGCAAAATTTTCAAAAACGGACTGGGTAATTTTATTCGTCAAAATAGTGGCGAAACTTTTCCCTCGAGATAATGATTTCCTAAGGAAAATGGTAAAAATTCCGATCATCTAAAGGATGAGAAACGTTTCTTTTATTCGAAATCGCGCTGCCCTTTTACTTGGTATGCTCGGAGCCTTATCCGCATGCGGGCAGAAGCAGTTCCTAGCGGACTTAACCGCCACGAATACGAACGTAAAATCTGGGGATATTCTCGTCCTTTCGGGAGGCACCGTCGCCCGTACGGTCACTCCGTTTCCCCTGCACCAGATCGCCGCTTTTAATCCGGACGGCACCTTTAAATCCGTACTCCGCGCCGTATCTTCGACCGAACTCATGATGGGTATGGCGTTTGGAAATAATCACCAGGACCTTTTGTTCACGGTAGACACGACTGATCGGGTCGATAAATTAAACGTATTCAGTCCGGCAAATGTGAGTAATTACCTCATCGATGGGACTAACT
>JANXTV010000276.1 GCA_025352185.1 Oligoflexia bacterium | reverse complement strand
CGTGATCTTACTCATCGCGTTTGAGGTCGTGGCCGGGTTCATCCGGCATTAAAACGACTCTGGGCGCGGGTGCGCGGCGCGTAAAGACCCGTAACGGCTTGAAAAGATTTGTAAAAGTATTGCAAAACGAAACCCGGGTCTTTAGCCTTTAAGTATAGGGAGATTCATCGATGACGAAAGCGGACCTCATCAACATCGTGGCTGAAAAAGCGCACCTTCAGCATCGCCAGGCGGAAATCGTCGTGAATATGGTTTTCGATATGATGTCGGACGCCCTGAAACGGGATGACCGAATCGAGATCCGGGGTTTCGGATCTTTCGTAAATCGGAGCTACGGCTCCTACCAAGGACGTAATCCGAAAACCGGGCAAGTCGTTCAAGTCCCCCCGAAACGCGTCCCCTTCTTTAAGGTCGGTAAAGAGCTAAAAGAGATGGTCGATTATCCGGAAGGCCGCGAGAAGAAGTAAGTGGGGCAGCCCCCGGGCCTGAGGGAAAGCCTCGGCCCGAGCTAGCTTGCTAGAGAGTTGCTAGATAGACAGAGCCGAGTGCTCACTCCAATTTTAAACCCAGGCCGCCTTCGGGATGCCTGGGTTTTTTTATACCTTTTTTTCGGTGCCCGTAAGTACCCGTAACTTCGGTCGAATTTAGGTTTGAAAAAGGTTGAAACTTTCCGGGGCCCCGCCCGTTTTATCCTCAGAAGCTGACGGGCAGCCGCCCACCTGAAACCTTCCGAATCGAAAATTTAGATAGGAGCTTTTATGACCCACGTATCCGCTTTAAAGAAAATTCTGCTCTCCCTTTCTCTCGTCGCCCTCACGGTCGTATCGGCCGAAGCCCGGGGCGGAAAGTTCGCCCAACAACACCCCCGTCGGGCCGAAGTGAATAAGCGCGAAAGAAATCAAATGCGCCGGATTCACCAGGGTGTGAAAGACGGGACCATTTCGAAAAGCGAAGCGAAGGAGCTCCGCGGAAATGTAAAAGACGTAAAAAAGGAAGAACGCGCCGAAGTGAAAGCAAACGGCGGGTACCTCACGAAAGACCAACAGCGTGATCTGAATAAAGATCTCAACGCAAACAGCAAGGCGATCAAAGAAGAACGCCATGACGGAGTGACCACCCCACCGGTCGTCGCACCGCCAGCACCGACGGCCCAATAAGCCGTAGGTTCCATCGCCCAGCCTTAGCCACTGGGTATTTCATTAACGACGCAGACTCATCCCTCGGCTACCCCGGGGGATGAGTTTTTTTTATGAGCCCGAGCCGGCGCGGTAAAAATGAAGACCCAGGACGGCGGCGGCGATCAGGATGCGGTACACGGCGTAACGGAGGAGCGGAGTTTTCTGGATCTGCGTGAGGAACAGGTGGATGAGGAAACTCGAGACGAGCGTCGAGACGGCGAGCGAGGCGTAATAATAGGCCTGCGGGAAATCGGAAAGGGCGATCGTAGAGCCCGGACCGCGCAAGTGATACCAGGCGGAGAGCCCGAGGAGTGGGGTTGCGATGAAGAGAATGAACTTCGCCGCCCCTTCGCGTTTAAAGTTTCGAAGCGCGGAGAAAGTGAATGCTCCCGTGGTTCGCCCGATTTCCGGAAAGGCGAGGGCCGCACTTCCGAGCCCGAGGAACGCCGCATCGAGCACGTTCCAATCGTAAATCGATTTATTTTTTTTCGTATAGTAATCGAGAAACGCCATGGGGAGTCCCGAGAGTCCGAAGACCAACGCGAAGAGTACCGGGTTTTCCGAGGGCAGAATGGGAAGCTGACGAAAGAATAGAAACGAAACGACGGCCGGCACGAGGGCAATGATCACGAAGATCGGCATGCGTTCGTCCATGGCTTTTGGTTTTTTCCGGTAAACGATGACTTGGATCAGCGAACTCACCTGGGCCAGGAGATCGTGGCGGAGGGCGAAGAGCAGGCTCAGGAAAATTCCGAGTTCGACCGCCCCTTGGAGGCGCGGGTGGCTCACGTTCCATCCGAGAAAGAATTCGAGTAACCCTTGGTGCGCGCCCGGTGCGATGGGGTAGATCTCCGAAAAGACGCCGACGATCGACGCGATGATGGCTTGGAAGAGGGTCATGCTCAGAGTTTAGGCGATGCATAAAATGCTCGCAAGCTGAAGGTTTCAGCGTGTAGCGTCAGATGATGAGAAAACTTCTCGGAGCACTTTTCGGAAAGACGGGGGGGATCGGGTATCACCTCGCTGCCCTCGTCTACTCGGGAAAACTTTGGGCACCGTTTCGAATCGCGGTATCGGCGGAACTCGGTCGCCGTTTTACCGCAGAGTTTGGTCCGGACCTTTCACGGGTTCATCTCATTCTCGTCGGACCGAGCGGCGGTTACTGCTTAGAGCAGAAGTTACTCGAACGCTTCGGACGAATCACGGCCGTGGATATCGATCCCGTCGCGCGCCTGTTTTTCCGGGGCCACTTTATTCAGCAGGATTTTTTCACGGCGCTCGAACGTGCGGGATGGAACCTCGATCGGTGGGTAAAAGAGTCGATTCTCTCCGGCACTGGAGAAAAGCCCCCCGTGCGGGCTTTCCTTTTTTCAAATCTCCTCGGGCAGCTCGAATACGTTCTGACGGAATCTCGGTTCCGGGAAGTGGAACTCGGGCTAGCGAAAGCGTTAAACCGCCCCACGGCTCGCTGGATAAGCTTTCACGACGTCCTTTCATCTCCGGTCGATGCGAGTGTACCCGAATGGAGACGGCCCACTCGGGCGGATCCCAAGGAAGTCGCGGCCCACTTTTTCGCGGGTAAAAGTACGGAGGCCGAGGCTCGAGTCGAAGTCGAAAGTCACGCGATCGGGAAATGGGCGGAGGGCGCGTCGGGGGAAGTCGTTTACTTCCCGTGGCGTCTGAGTTCTGCCCGGACTCAAGTCATCGAGGTCCTTGGGAGGCTCGGAGCGGAGATCAGTTCTCCGGAATGATGAAAACGTCAGTACGGTCTTCGGAGCCTTTTTGGAGGCGAATATTTACGAAGAATCCGGTCGAATTAATCTTCTTACCTTCGACGATTCCGGCGGATGCGGGCTGACGGGCTTTTCCGACCTTATAATCGTGCACGATCACGGTGTGACCGTCGGCTGCCTTTACTTTATATTCCCAGAAGCTCTTATGCTTGCGGTCTCGCCCGTGTTTCAGGGCCGAGATTTTCCCGGAAATCCCGACGATCTTCCGTGCCTTTTTCGCCGCTTCGGCGATGGAAAGGGGGAGGACGGCGAGTACCAAAATAATGACGATCGATCTGAGATAAGCCTTCACAAATGATAGATCGGCCCTTTCCCAGCGAACCTTTAGAATCTTTTCGAGGCCCCCAGGTCGGGGAGGGACACCCGTTCTCCGGGGCCCGGAGTATTAGCGACTGAGTTTCGCCATCGCCGCGTCGATAAACGTGCGGTGATAGGAGATACGCGCGGCGAAATTTTTAGCACTCGAGGCGCGTTTCCCCGCCGTATGGGTCCCGGTATTATGGACTCCGACGAGTCGGTAGCCTTTTTTAGGGTTAAGAATGAGGAGCGGAGCTCCCGAATCTCCCGAGTAACCTATTCCGGACCCGTAGAGCGTCGCGATAATATCTTCAGATGATTCGTCGTCGCTCAGGGTGACTTGCGCCGTTTTTAAACGGCCGCGGCTTTCGCTCGAGCCTGCTGATTCACGCCCGTATCCCGCAATCCGAAGCGTATCGGCGTACGTCGTAAGTTCACTCGCGGTTGCGAAAGCGACGGGCGTAAAATCACCGGGAGCGTCCTCCGAGAGTCCGATAAGAGCGACATCGTTAGCGGTATGGACGAGTCCTAACGCCGAAGCGTCGTCGATTCCCTTAAATTTTGGATTCGAAATCACTGCGCGAACCGTTCGGGTAGTGGATGAATTCCGAGGCAGTCCTTCGGTTTCAAAACGGTTAAATGCAACCACGAAGTCGGAGAGGTCGGCGTAAACTTTTCCCGTTTCTTTATCCACCACGCAGTGGGCGGCGGTGAGCACGACGCCGGGTGCGACGAGGGAACCCGAGCAAACTTTTTTTCCGGGATTAAAGATCCGGACGGTGAATGCGGCGAGGGGATCACCGGCGCGGACGATCTCACCATCGACGATCGAATCTTTCGCTTGCGCGACTTCGGTTTGGAACAAGAGAGAAGAGAGAAGAATGACCAGGGTCGTTACGGTCCGAATTTTCATGTAACCGGGATAACGTTCACTTCCGGACTCGGCAAGGAAATTACGGGGGCGAGGCCATCGATTTTCTAGGGCGCGGCGCTGGGAGATCGGTCCCGGCCTCTGGGCCAGAAATTACTTTTTTCCGATCGCTTCGAAATTTTCGCGCACGCAGGCTGGGAAAAAGGGGGCCATGGAATCACCGGGATTATAGCATTCCTTTAAATTCAGACGGAGGTTTTCTCCGATTTTCTTGAAGTTGCTGCGGATACATCCGGGAAAGAAATAATTTACAGAATCTTCGGGATTATAACACTGGGTTAATTTAAGGCCGGTAGCCTTCGCGATGATATTAAAATTCCCGCGTAAACAGACCGTGAAAACACTCCGCACGTTATCTCCCGGATTATAGCAGGCGCTGAGTCCCGGTACCGCCGATGGCTCCGCGAGGGCGCCCGAGACGAGCAGAAAAGCCGATAGTGAGAGGACGAAAGAGAAATTCTTCATGCACGCCATAGAGCAGTATAGGTGCCAGTTCACATCGGATAGGGGCGATCCGAAGGTTCCAAGCTGCTTAAGCATTAGACAGTTCAAGAATAATTCAACATTTCGGATAGAATGGAGAGTCGCGAAGTAAGGCGATGCCCGCGCATTAAAACTTTTAAATGCGTGGATCAAAAAAAATCGAAGCGACTTTACCAATCCGAAAGTGGCTGTTACCGTGAATCTTCGCGCTACGAATCATCATTGATGCGACGACACGATTAGACGCATTATTTCGAGCCCAGACCCCGGTGGTCCTATTCACCGTAACCCCATTCGAAGATCGGACACGGAAGATGAACTTCAAAAAGAAGCTATTTCTCGCCATTTTCATCCCCTCGGTCCTGATTTGTGGCGCGCTCCTCGTATTCGCCCATTTAAAGGCTTCGGCGAGTGTGCGTTCGGAGTTCACGCAGCGGTACGAAACGTTTAATGGCGTTCTGGCTCGCTCCTTGGTTCAGATCGAGCAGAATACGGACCGCTCCATGGTGAACGCGGCCCACCTTTTCCAGCGACACGAAGCGGAATATCCCGGAATCGGAACGCCGGGTTTAAAGAAGCTATCCGAGAGCATCGGAGCGTCCGACGTCTTCGTCGCGGATCAGAACGGTAAATTTATCCGGGCCACGAACGACGCCCCCGAGACGATGCCGAATTTGCTCGCGACTTGCGCGGGGTACGGACGGTTACTGAATGCGGGGGCCACGCAGGCGTTCGGGACCGCCCCGATCGCGCTTCCTGGGTCGACCGGATCGCCGTATAAAAGCTTAGTCGTTCCAAACACCGCTGCCACGCGTTTTCTCGAAGTGACTTATCCCGCCGATTATATCGGAAAAACTATTTTGGGTTCGATCAGTGCGGACCCCGGAATCCAGTCGGTCGCACTCTACACTTCGGAAGGCGTATCGCTCGGTGAATTCGGGCCCGCCGCCGCGGGTGCCCAAGTCGCACGGCGTCCCCTTCAGTGGGATGGTAAAGAGGGCGTCGAGTTTAAAGATGACCGCGCCGTTTTCACGAAAGTGATTCCACTCACGGATCCGAATTGTTGCGAATGTAAGGTGATTCAAGCGAAAGCGAGGAGCGGATATGCGTACGTCCTCCAGACTTCCGTCTCGGCGGGAGTGCTTGCTTCGTCACTTATGGATTTACGGAAAGCAATGGGTGTCGCCTCGGCGCTCGCGATCGGGATTGCGTTACTCCTCTCGCTGCTCATTTCACACTTCCTCGTTGCGCGCATCGATCTGCTCCGTAAAGCAATCAATGCAATCGTTTCTTCCGATCAAGTAAAAATTCGTGTTCCGGGCGAGGGGAAAGATGAAATCGGGGCGCTGGCGTCGGCTTTTAACCGGATGCTGGAACGGCTCGATAAGAGCCAAGCTAAATTTTTACGCATGGAGAAGGCGAAGCTGACCCTGCGGATGACTTCTCAGGTGGCCTACGATATTCGGTCTCCGTTAACTGCGTTTAACGTTCTCGAAACGGATCTCTCGGAGCTACCCCGCGAACTTCGTCAGCTCTTCCGGAGCGCCACGAATCGGATCCGCGATATTGCGAATGGTCTCCTTAACCAAGTCCCCGATCTCGAGGATGCCGCCGATACCGCACCCGTAGACTCGGCACGGGTAAAGCTCGTCTCAAGCCTGATTGAACCGATCGTGTCTGAGATGCGACTCCAGGCCCGTCCTGGAGTACGTATCGAGTGTGGCCTCGACGCGAAATCCTACGGTTGGTTTGCTTACGTAGAGGGTTCCGAATTTCAGAGAGTGATATCCTTACTCATTAAACACGGCGTCGACTCAATCGATCAGTCGGGCCGCGTTCGCCTCGAGCTCACGCGGGTCGAACACGATCTACTGATCTCGCTCTCGGACGACGGTCCGGGTGAAGGTTTAGCGGTCGACGGGAAGGCCGATGCTTCTTCGTTAGAAATTAAGCAGGCTCGCAGTTCGCTCGATATCTGGGGCGGGCGTCTCGAAGTGAAATCCGAAGCGGGGTTTGGAACCGAGAGACGTATCCTACTTCCGATGGCGGAAGCTCCGTTTTGGTTTGTCGATCGCATCGAGGTGCCATCGAACTCTACCCTGGCCGTAGTGGACGACGATCCGAGCGTCCACCACGTTTGGCAGCGGACTTTTGATTCCCACCTGCTCCGAAAAAACGACTGTGCACTCGTGTGTTTTTCGAACCCGGATGAATTAACGAAGTGGATTCAAACGAATCCAAAGAAAATCCGCCACACTCAGTTCTTTATCGACCACGAGTTCGCCGAAGGCATTGAGAATGGTCTGCAGCTCATTGAGCGACATTCGATCCAATCGCGGAGCATCCTCGTCACGAATCGCTTTGAAGAGCGCAGCGTCCTCGAAGTGTGCGCTCGCTTACGGGTACGAATGATTCCGAAAACGATGCTCGGCTTCGTTCCGGTAGAAAGTTCGCTCGAATGGCGTTCGCCCGACCGAATTTCGGGTGAAGCGACGACGCTCGAAATTTAGTGGTTTATTCGACGGCCCGGCGAGTTAAAGAACTTTAAAAGTTTATTAGCGCTTCCCCGCGAAGGGACGAATCTTCCTTTCCACGGGACACTTCGTCCCGCCGGAAAACGGCCGTCGTAAACTAAGGAGCGCGCTACCGCGTATTTTCTATTTAAAACATGGGGTTGCGGATCAGATCAGCATCGGTCCGGGTGGCGCGGCGGATGCTTCAGTCGATGCATACGCCTAAGTGCGAGGAGACTCTATGAAGCAGATGCCGCAAGTCCAAAAGTTCATGACCCCCATGCCCCATACGATTGGCCAGGAAGTCGTCATCGGAAAGGCTCTCGATATGATGCGGGAATACCGCATTCGTCACCTGCCGGTCACTTCCGGTGGAACCCTGGTCGGCATGCTCACCGATCGAGACGTGAAGCTTGCCACATCCTTTAAAGATTCCATTTCCCTTACCGTCGAGGGAGTGATGACCCCCGAGCCCTTCACCGTTCTTCCCGAGGCTCCGCTTAACCGAGTTGTTTCCGAAATGGCCGAGCATAAATACGGGAGTGCCGTAGTCCAACAGGCGAACGGTAAAATCGTCGGTATTTTTACCGCAATCGATGGCCTTCGGGTTTTAGCCGAGCAGCTCGAAGAGTTTCATAAGCCGTCTCTCACGGATTCTTCGGTAAGAACCCACGTATGAGCTTTATTCGATGCTTATTTATTTTAGTCCTTTTTTCGAGCGGAGCCGTCGCGGAGGAGAAGAAATGGAACCAGAAGATGAAGGCCCTCGAGTCTTCACTCGGGGATCTCCTTTTCGATATTTCGAGTGACGCCCGGTTTGACGATAAGAAAAACTATAAAAGCATCGAAGTGAATGCCATTCGGTTTGCGAAGCTCGCCCATTCGGTGACCGGAAAGTCCGCTAACTCGCCCGACCGGGATAGAACTCTCGAGCTTATTAGTCGAGACTTTTCGAGCGAAGCCGATAACGCAGTTCAGTCGCTGAAAGCGGGACACCGCGCGTATGCTCGAGTCATCCTGAACTCGATGACGAATTACTGTATCGCGTGCCATACGCGCACGAATACGGGGCCGAGCTTCGCGGCGCTAAAGGTCGATTCGCGGTTTGAGAAGTTACCGCCTTCTTCTCGAGGAAACTACCTCGTCGCGATTCGGGAATTCGACCGGGCTCTCATCGAATTTCAGAAGATCGCGGCGAGCGAGAGCGCGGCCTCGGCCGCAGTTTTTGATTATGAGCGCGCCCTTCGATCGGGACTTAGCGTCGCCGTCCGGGTAAAGCGCGATCCCGATCTAGCGCTAAAACTGATCGATTTCGTAGGTTCGAACGCGAAGGTGCCGTACTACCTGAAAGCTCAGGTCGGGGAGTGGCGAAAGTCAATTCTCGAATGGAAAAGCGAAAAACCCGCGACCCCCGTTAGCGGGGAAGCGCTCTTCGCGGAAGCGACTCGCCTCGTGGCGCGGGCTCGCGAAACCCAGAAGTTTCCGGCGGATCGTTCCGCGGATATCCTCTACCTCCGAGCGAGCGGAATTCTTCACGAGTTACTTGGAAATCTTCCGACGGGAGAAACGGGCTCGAAAGCCCTATACCTCGCGGGTCTTTCATACGACGTATTAAGTGATTACGGGATTAAGGATTTCAGCGAGTTCTATTATCGATCGTGCATTCGGAATACACCGCACACTGATATCGCGAAAGAATGCTACCGACGTTACGAGGAGAGCGTCTACTTCGGTTATACTGGCAGTGGAGGTACTTACATCCCCTCGGATGTTCGGGCTCGTCTCAATGAACTCGAGCTTCTTTCGACGGCGTCGCCCGATCTAAAGTCGAAGTCACCCGAGCTTCATTAGGAGGAGAAATGTCGGTATCCATCGTCTGGCTCGACCCGTTCCTCGCTAAGATTTTCCACTTTTCGGACGATCGGATGGAGCGAATGGTTATCCCGCTCGAATTCGGAAATCCGAGTGGCTTCGACCTCATCGTCAGTCATCTGGCGAACTCGAAACAGGTCGTCGTTTTGAGTCCTGGGAATTCGGGTCCGGACTTAATCGCTTGGGTAAAGTCCAACTTCCCGGATGTTTCGAGGCGCATCGTCGGCTGCGAGACGCTCCCGACTGCCGATAATGTTGCCATCGCCGAATACGCGGTCCGATTCTTTAGAAAGCCGGTTAAACCGGTCAAAGCCTCGGGATAGTTCTTTTTTTCCGCAGAGTAGGCTAAAAGTAGCCTACGGGAGTAGAGGAGCGCGATGAGCGAGATTAAAGGAAGAGTATTAGTCGTAGACGACGAGCTCGAGATGCGTTCGTTACTGAACGATTTTCTATCGAGTCAGGGATTCCAGGTCTTTCCTTTTAATTCCGCCTCCGATGCGATTCAGGCCCTCGGACCGGGTGGTCGGCACGCGGCCGATCAAGACCTCGGCGATATCGACGCGATCATTTCCGATATTAAGATGCCTCAGGTTGACGGACTGGAGTTTACGGCGCGCCTCCAAACTCTCCGCCCCGAAATTCCGGTGATCCTCATCACGGCCTTCGGCTCGATCGAGACGGCGATCGAATCGATGAAGCGGGGGGCTTTCCATTACGTCGTTAAGCCCTTTAAATTAACGGAAATGGCTGTGAATTTAGATCGCGCGTTAGAACACCGAAAGTTGCTTCGCGATAACACCGCCCTTCGTCAGGAAGTGAAACGTAGCTGGGGGATGGCCGGAGTACTCGGTAAAAGCCCGGCGATGAAGACGGTGTTCGATCTAGTTGCCCGCGTTTCGCAGGCGACGGCGAACGTGCTTATCACGGGCGAGAGCGGGACCGGAAAAGAAATGGTTGCACGCGCGATCCACGAAACGGGCCCCCGGGCGCGTAAAGCGTTCGTAGCGATTAACTGTACGGCGATTCCGGAAAGTCTCCTCGAAAGTGAGCTCTTCGGTCACGCGAAGGGCTCTTTTACAGGTGCGATTAATCGAAAGCGGGGACTCTTCGAAGAAGCCGAAGGCGGCACCCTCTTTCTCGATGAAATCGGGGATATGAACGTTGCGCTCCAAGCGAAACTCCTCCGCGTAATTCAAGAGCGGAAGGTACGCGCGGTCGGCGAGAACCTTGACCGCGATATTGACGTAAGAATCATTGCGGCGACTCATAAGGATTTAAAGGCGGCAATCAAAGATGAAAGATTTCGGGAGGATCTCTATTACCGCCTCAGCGTGATCCCGATTGCGATTCCACCACTTCGATATCGGAAAGAAGATATTCCACTCCTCGCCGAGCACTTTCTGAAGAAGTATGCGGCGACGAATCATTCGAACGTGCGTGGCTTTACGAAAAGAGCCGTCTCGAAGTTACTCGATATGCGGTGGGAAGGAAACGTGCGTGAACTCGAAAACGTCGTCGAACGCGCGGTCGTTCTCGGTACGGGTACTCTACTTGATGAAGCGGAAATTCTGACTCAAGACGGGGAGTCGCCCGATGATTTTTTTGGGAGCGCGACGAATTCGTTTCCGACCGTTGACGAACTCGAGCGTAAATATATCTTGATGGTTCTCCATAAAACGGGTGGGCGTCGGGATAAAACCTCGCAGATCCTCGGGATGAACCGGAGAACTCTTTACCGGAAGTTAAATGATTATGGCGTGACTTCAACTGAAGACGCGGAAGGGTCGGAGGAGTAACCGTGGCGCCCCTTGGCTTTACCGACACGAACAGCGTCTATTACCACTGTGTGGAAGACTGTAGTGAAGCCATCATGATCTCGGATCTCGATGGAAAACTTGTTTACGTGAATCCCGCTTGGACGCGGTCCTACGGTTTTACGCGGGAAGAGGCGATCGGAGAAACGTCGCGGATTCTTCGTTCGGGTCTCCAGTCTAAAGACTTTTACCAGGGGATCTGGAAAAAAATTCTCGATCCGAAGATCGGCCATTGGCGCGGAGAACTCACGAATCGGGCGAAGGACGGTACGTTCGTGCCCGTCCTGCTGACCATCACTCCCGTCCGAGATTCAGAAAAGGAGATCAAGGGATTCATGGGAATCGCCGTGGACATGACGGCGATGAAGGAAATGGAAACGAAGGTAGCGCACCAGGACCGTCTCGCTTCGATCGGTACCCTGGCGAGCGGTCTCGCTCACGAAATCGGTACTCCGCTCGGAGTCGTTCGCGGACGCGCCGAATTTCTGATGATGAAGTCTACCGATCCCGAAGCGAAGCGTGAACTTGAGGTCATCACCTCTCAGACGGACCGAATCTCGAAACTCATCCGGTCTCTGCTTCGCGTAAGCCGCGGGTTTAGCGACGCGGTTATCACCGAAGTACCGGTCCTGGATGTCGTACGTGAAGTGACTTCCCTCATCGGCCAAAACTTTCGAAATGAAGGCATTTCGATCGATCTCGAAGTCCCCGAAAATTTTACCGTGAGTGGAGACGTCTCGCGTATTGAACAGATTTTTCTGAATCTCGTCATGAATGGGTTACACGCGATTCAGAAGGCGAAAGCTGACGGTAATTCGGGCCCGCACCGACTTACGATTCGGGCGTCGAAGGGGACGGATTCGAAAGAAATCAGCGTTTCGGATTCGGGATGCGGAATTTCGTCAGAGAATCTTCGTCACCTCTTTAAGCCCTACTTCACAACGAAGGAAGTCGGCAAAGGGACGGGGCTCGGCCTCGCGA
>JANXTV010000259.1 GCA_025352185.1 Oligoflexia bacterium | reverse complement strand
TTTTTTATGATTGTATTAAATGTTGATAACATTCCATATCTTCGGTAGACGTTTTCGAATAAATATCGAGCGTAGTATTCTCAAGGAGATGGTTCGCGTAGTAGGAAGCTACGGTCGTCCACTTTTTTACGTTCGCTTCGCGTGGGGTCGTATCTTTAAGATTTGCGGCAATTTCCTTTAAATTCTGGAGACGCTCAAAATGCATTTTTGGTTTTATGAACGCGTCGTAAAAGCCTCTAAATCGCGTCAGGAGACCGAATTCGTAGTTATTTAACGTAGCCTGAGTCACCCATGCCTTCACACGGAGCGAGTGGCCCATCTTACTGGCAAAGAGCTCCATGTTTTCGGATTCGAAGCGGGGCACGTTCCCCAGGTAAGCGAACCGACCCATCGTCACTAATCCATCCGCAATTTCGGGATGGCTCACCGATACGCCGATCGGGAGTTCAAAGTCATCGGCGGGGTTTAGGGTTGGATTTAAAATTGTATTTCCGGGAATCGTGCGATCGGCGAGGACTACTTTTCCGTCGGGTCCGATCACGGGAAGGTTCGTCGCTAAATCAATAACCGGCGCCTTAACGGTAACGGTATCCCTGAGTAAGATAGATCCATCGGCTTGGCCGGAGGCGAGCTCGGTAACCCGAGTCGGCTCTTCTAGTTTAGAGACGAAAGTATAAGGGAGCGCGGTGACCGCCGTTCTTACGATCGGAAAGGGTCCTCTTTTCGCATTCGCTTCCCCGACGAGGGCCAGGCTGAGCGAAGTGATGCTCAAGGAAGTGACTAGAACTTTGGTATTTTTCGAACGAAGAAGCGCCTTAATCATGAGCATAACTAAAGCAGGAGGAGTGCCAGTGTCTCGCCCTGGGCGAAAATTCTAGGCACCCGAAACTTATGGGAAAAAAGGCGCGTTTCGGACTCTAAACGGATTAAATGAGCCTAGGGATTAGCGGGGTGACTAAAGTTTAGACAGGCTTCTTCGAGCTTACGGCATGCTCTCGAACGAGCCGGGCGCACCCCAGAAAACGGCGGATCGTCTGCACGTTTTGCTGACCCGATAGATAAAGGAGTAAGAGAAAGAGGACGAGACCGAGCCACTGTGACGAACTGGAACCCGTAAGGTCCGGAACCGCCGCGGGGTAAGTCGGAGCATCGAACGTAAGCGAATCAATCCCCTGCATAATTAGGAAGAAGACGGCGCCCGCCAGCGCCGTAAGGTGGCGAGTTCGCATTTGAAGACGTTCGAGGTCTTCTTCGACGTTGGAAATCACCCAACTCCACTCTTCCGGTAAGAGTCCCAGTTCTTTTTCCATCGATTCGCAGTGCTGAATTCTCCAGTCCGCTTCCCGGGAAGCCTGGCCGAGAGTGAGGCCGAAGCCCCCTTTTCGAAACGCGTTCGGAATGCCGGTCAGAACTTGGGAACTCAAGAAATAGAGTGAATAGAGAACCGGAAAGACGAGGAGAATCCAGTCTTGATAACTTCGGAAGACGCGCGGGAGAATACCCCGATTTACCAGAGTCAGCACGAGGGCCACAACGATCACCGGGATTAAAAAACACCAGACAAAGACGGACCGAATTCGACGATTTACGTCCATCTGATCCTTCGTATTCGCCGCGTGGACAAACTCGAGGTACTTTCCGTAAACGGAACGACGCCGGTCACTCAGGGCCGTTCCCGAAAGTTCCAACAGGGGTCGGGCGATCGCGCTGGAATTCGTTACCGGACTTTTCGTTTCACTCATCGTGCCATAAGGATAGACGGGCGCCCCCCCGATTCGCAAGGGGGGTTCGCGCTATTCGATGACGACTTCGCGCAGACGCAGAATGGAGTTTGCGAGACCGGTATCCTCGTTTATGTCGATGATCACGCATCCGTACCCGCCGGGACCCTCGGCCGCTTCGTACTTTACTGGCCGTTTCGTCAGGAACTTCTGGATCGAGAGCTCCTTCTTTACGCCAATTACGGAATCAAAACACCCACTCATACCGACGTCGGTAATGGCGGCCGTCCCGTGCGGAAGAATCCGCTCGTCCGCGGTTTGGACGTGAGAGTGACTGCCCACGACCGCGCTACACTTCCCGTCGAGGAAGTTCGCGATCGCCTGCTTTTCACTCGTCGCTTCGGCGTGAATATCGACGAGGATCGCACTCACCCCGAGATTTTCGAACTTCTCGACTTCTTTTTCAGCCGCCCGAAACGGACAGTCGAGCGTATCCATAAAAACTCGCCCCATGACTTGGACGACTCCGAGGCGAAGCGGCTTTCCATCCGCACGTTTTCGGCGCGAGCATTCGACTACGGTGGAGCCGCGACCCGGGCACTTATACATGGGGTGATCAGGATAGTTCGCGGGACGCAAGAGACGCGTCGACTGGGACATGTACGGAATGATCGCCTTCTGATCCCAGGCGTGATTACCCGTGGTGATCACATCCACTCCCGCAGCGAAAAGTTCATCTGCCATTTCGGGTTGGATCCCGTAGCCGTGGGTAACGTTTTCCCCATTTAGGACGATAAAGTCGATGGCGTGAGCCGGAACGAGTTTTTTGATCGCGAGTTTAACG
>JANXTV010000231.1 GCA_025352185.1 Oligoflexia bacterium | reverse complement strand
GTGAGGATCCGCCCATCTCAAGCCGAAGGCTGTCGAATCGACACTGGGGACGGGCGATCCGAATTCGCGGCGGTAAATCCGACAACAAGTGGAGAAGACGCATAAATTCGACGGGGCGAACACTCTTCGGCTTCAGCTGCCAAGCCCGGGGTTTCCGGTCCCTCAGCGCTTCGAGGCTCTTCCCGTCCACGAAATCCTCGAGGAAGGAAACGAGTGGAAGCATTCTCCCATCGAGGGGCTTCGAGATCTTGGACGCCCCCTTTTAATTTCGGATTCGCTCCGAGAATCGCCGAAAATAGATCGCGGAATTCGAATTGCCGGGAGACTGCGACACTGATCGCCGCGACTAAGGAATCTCGGGAATCCGTTAGATTCGCGGGAAAAGAATCTCCAACCGTACGCTCACATCCGCGGTCCGCCGAAAAATGGACGAACGCTAAATTTGAACAGGATTCCGTCACGCAGCGAAGCTCGAGGCGATCGTCGTTTTCCGAATTTGCGAATCCCCGACCGAGAACCTTCATCGGTTCCGGAGTTCGGCATTCTTCATCCACGAAAAGCCCGGCGGGCCATGCTTCTCCCGGCTTGAGTTCGAGTTCCGTCTTCACGCGGAGGGCGCGTACGATTTCCCGAAAAATTCGCGGCGAGACCGAAACGGTAAACGCTTCCGAAATCGTCCGAAACTGGGTCGTATGAAAAAGCGAATCGATGACCGTGTAAAAGACACCCATCAGCCCGAATCGGCTCGAGAATGCGATGTCGGCGGCGTTGATAGCGGGGTAGAGATGGCGTCCAATTTTATGCTCTCCTGGATCCACGTCCATTTCGGGCGACTCCGCGACCGCCTTATCCCCCTCCCGCAGAACGACGTGAGCCGTTTCGCAGGTCGGGTAATAACCTTCGGGAAGCTTTCGGCATTCGATCACGACCGACCATTCAGTACCCTCGAGTCGAATCGAAGACTCCTTCGGATAGGGAACTTCGGCATTCGCCACTCCGCAGAGCGCGAATAGTGACCCGACCGTGAAGATAAAGGCCGGGATCCGGCGCCAAGTATTCCCCAAGACTATTCGTTCGTTTCAGGGTCCGAGAGTTTAAACGCCTCTTCCTGGGCCATGGAAAGGAGGGCATAAGGATTGTTTTCAAGACTCGATTCGACGTCGCCGCGGACTGCGAGGTTAAATTTACCGTAGTTCACGAAGTTCCGTTCCCGCTTATGGAACTGGATACTGCCGCAACCATCGCACGCCTGATCACGGACGCTTACCCGAACGAGTCCCCGGAAGAGACTGCGAAATCGTTTCGACTTCGTCTTTTTCGGGCGGATACTCCAAGCCGTAACCGACTTCGAGTTTAAGGACTTCAGATCGCCGCCGGAAAAACCCCAAATCGAGGCAGCGTTCGCCCCATCGATAATCGCGGTGATCGGAAGGGTAATAATGTCGAAGACGAATGGGGAGAGGAGACCGGCACCAATGAACAGGCCGATTCCGCTCGCGGTCGTCGTCGCAGCAGTTAACGCGATCTTCGTCGTGATTCCTTGGGCGACGAGAAGCCCTGCCTGGAGCGCTTTCCGACCGTCATTGCCGATATTCGGCTCTTCTTTCTGGCCGAATAGACGGGGCCAGAGGATGCGCGAAACCGCAAATTTCCGCTGCTTTTTTACGTCCTTTTGGAGACTCCAGACATCGAAATACTCTTCCATTTGATACTTAATCGGATCGCCATCGTGGAGGTAAAAACTCGGCCCGATGAGATACTCTTCACCGGCGACATTCCGAAAGGTAAAACGGAGCACGTCACATTTACGCTCAAGACTTCCCTTTTCGATTCGGTCACCGATACACGCAAGCTGAATGCTGTCGCCCGTGGTACGGTCGGAAATCCCGCGACCGAGAACTTTTTTTACTTCGCGGACGCGAATAATCTTCTGGGAATCGAGGCGGATCGGGGCGACTCCGGACGCGTCGTTCACGAGCGCCTCCTCAGCCGTTTCGAACACTTCGGTCGTAGCGTCGACCGTCGCATCGCCATCGATGCCGACGGCAATGCTTTCATCGAGTGCCGATGCGAAAACTGAACTCGAAATCGTAAAGCTTCCGGCGAGTAGGATAGTAAGGGCCAATAAAGTGGGGATTTTTTTATTCATATAAATTAATTCGCAGATTCGGATGAGGTTGGAGTTTCGGTCACTTCGAGGAACCGCAGCTGTTCAAGGAATGCCTCGAACTTCTTCGGCTTAATTTTTTTCGGCGTAATTTGCCAGTAGAGTTGCGCACGTTCGTTCATCGCCTTAATGCTGTCGGCATTAATTGTGAAAACCGGTTCGGCCATCTCGTCGGAAAGAATCTCGAGGGGCTTAATGTGACCGGTGATACTAATCGCGCTATGTCCGAGGCGAATTTTAAACGGAATCGGAATGCCGGCGATCGTCGTAGGCGTCGTCGGTTCCGTCGGTGCGCCGGGCTGGTTTCCGGGCGGGACGCCATCGATCACGACGCCCACCGAGGAATGATCCCGGACGTGGTTGGCGAGTGAAGTTTGCTTTAAGTGCAGCTCCTTCATTTTTTCATCGAGCTGCTCGCGCACCGGACGACCTTCGAGGATTTCGATCACGGGCCCGACGAATGATTCATTTCCGCCCTCGTCGGTGAGAAGAAACTGGAGTTTTTCGCAACCGCACTCTGGAGAATCTTCGCTCTTCACGCCGACGCAGGCCATCTGCAGTTTTTCGTCGCCTCGTTTTTTACTGATTCCGCGGCCGAGGGTCTTTAAGGGACCGACGGATTCGGCGGCCCTGCCGGATGCGGTTGCCATTCCGGATGCGGCAAGGCCGCTGAACGTTGCGAGCGCGATGAGGGTAAGTGATGGAGAGTGGCGCATAAATCCGGTTCCTAAAAAATTCTGGGCGGGACCCCTGGGGGAAGGTCCCGCCCGTTAGCGGCGTTAGGACTTAAATTCCGAGCGACTGCTTCACCGAAGCGATCGCCGTTTTAGCTTGGACGAGGGAACGCTTCGCTTTACGTCCGTTGATTACGGCCGTCGTATCGTCGAGGGCGTAAGCCGAAGGATCCGGGAGCGTGCGCCACGAATTATCGAGGTTGATCGCGATACGACCGAACGCTTCCGCCTTCGCGTCTTTCGAAAGATCCTTCGCAAACCAGCCGATCGACTTACGCAGTATTCCGTACTGGGCCGTCGCATCGAAGATACTCGAGGAGAGCTTCATGAGGAGGTCGTTATAAGCGAGACCGAAGTTCGCGTATTCCGGCGCGATCAGATCACGAATCTTCGTGTTCTTTCCGTTAATGTAGGCCACGTCGTTTTTGTAGTAGTTCAGTGCCATCTTCACGGACTCGCGAAGGAGGCGAACTTGCTGGTCAATCGTTCCGGCGGCTACGTAGGGTAGATTCTTACGCATGCCTTCTTCTTCGATCACTTCGTTAGCTTTTAAAGCTCGAGTTAAAGTATAGCGAAGGAGGGTTTCGCTCGAAAGCGGAGCCGAGTCGATCACGACGTTTTCGATACACTCGACGAGCATTTGCTTCTTCTCGACCATTTTAAGCGGTTCGATATTCGTCATGATCTCTTCGAGACCGAGTTTCGTGTTCAGTGCCCAGTCCGAGATTTTTGCCCGGTCGGCAGCGGTTAAGCCTTCATCCGTACCTTCATCGAGGGGGCTCGTCGGCTTAGGAGGCATCGTCGGCGTTCCGTTTACCGGGGGTGCGCCCTTGATTCCCCATCCGCAGAGGCGGGTGGCGGCTTGGGCACCGGTCGAGGAGACGGCGAGAGTGAGGGCTAATAACCAGACTTTTTGGCTGAGGATCGATTTCATGTTTAACGTTTTCATTTTCTTGCTCCGTTAGTCTTATAGATTAAAAATTATCGTTCTTCGCATTTAGCGGAAGGACGTCGGTATGGTCGGCTGGATTAATCAAGAAGACCTGAGAACCCCACATCGTGGAGGCCGAGAATCCGATATAAGTAGGCTGGACTTCTTCCGTCGCGCCGATCGCGGTGTAACCCGTGATCTTCAAGGTGAAGAGACCCGGAGCTTTTTCACGCACGGCGTAGTTACCGGGACGCTTAAACGGACGCATCAGTTTCGCCGTACCTTCTTGGGAAGAATCTCCGGGCATGATCACGTTCGTCGTAAACGAACCGACATTCCGCATCCCGCCGGCACTGTAAGGGCCGGGCACGATCGCTTGGTCCCAGTGAAAGCGGGAGTCTTTTCCTTTAAAAACCGCCGAACCTTGGATGCAGGAAGAATTCCCACCGTTCGCGTTCGTGAGCGTGAACTCTGGATCCGAAACATTTCCAAGATTCGAGATCGAAAGCATGAGGCTCGGGTTATCGTTATTGAATCCGATTTCACCGTCTGGAGTAACCATGAGCGGAGTCATGGTGTAGTCCGTCGGGGTTTCGGTCGGGTCGACGATATAAGCGCACGCTTCGTCTTTCTTCTTAAAGAGGACCGCCATGAAGCTTCCCGCCCGGCCCGGAATTCTCCGGGTCATCAGCTGGACGTTTCCGCTTCGGTTTAATTTCCCGGTGTATCCACCTTCGTTGAAAGGCATCCCGACGGCTTTTGCGTCGGCTGCATACGATGCGGCGACCAGGGTGAGGCTGAGGGCGGTTAATACTTTTGCTAATGGGTTCGTTTTCATTTTCGTATTTCCTTTCGGGGTCGGTAGATTAGAAAGCGGCGTGAGAGCAGCCGACTTTAAGTTTTTGGATAACGTTCTTAATGACGGCGACCGAAGAGTTCACCGCGTATTTATTCCGACCTTGGTATACCGACTTATCGCCGGCGTTATGTTTACCCAGCATCTGGCCGAGGTACATGAGGTCCTGGACTTGGCAGGCGTACGCATTTACGAAAATGCTTTCGCTTAAGTCCTGGGCCACGCCCGAAGCGATGGATTCGGCGAGAGTGAGGTAAATCGTCGCGTCGAAATTCGTGTAGTATTGTTCGCGGTCTTCGTAGGTAAATTTCTCGAGGAGCCACTTTAACTGTTCGGCGCCGTAGTCGGCGAAACGCTGTTCATGAACCAGCGGATCGAACGGGGTGTTCGAGCGAATGTACGGGATGAAAACCGGGATATCGATCTGGTCCGCAACTTTCGTGATGAAATCGTAAGCATCCATGTAGAAGTTAACGACCATTCGGTCGCGATCTTCAGAACCGATGAGCGCCATGTAGAGGGAGTCACCGATCTGGAGCGTGCGCTCGAGCGACTTTAAAGTAAGCGACTGATCGAGTCCGTCGGCCTGCGCGTTCGTAATCGCCTGGGCGATTCCGGAGCGAAGCGTAGCGAGGGAACCCGCAAAATCCGAGTTCAACGTCGCCGGAACGGCGGTGTTTTTCGCCATATTCAGGATTCCGATCGATCCGCGGCACCAAGCGGTAACATCGCCTAAGCCCGAAGCCCGACCCGTTCCGCTACCGATATTGCTACCGCCGCGGTTATTTCTTCCACCGGTAAAACGGGAACCCGTGCCGGTGTTTCCGCCGGGAATACCGACTGGATTCGATTTCTTGACGATTTTCTTTTTCGGTACGAAGGTCGGGCTCGGCACCGGAGCGGCGAACGCGTTCGTATCGTTGGTGTCGATTAAGCTCAGGCCGACCGTAACCACCGAAGCGGAAATCAGCGCGGCGAGAGCGGCTTGGATAGTGGACATTGGGGACTTCATTTTAATTCTCCTTTTTTAGCGGAACCTTTAGAAACCGGGGTGAGTTGGAAAAGTTGGACATTCATCTGAATCACAGCGTCGGCGGGAAGATCTGAGACTCCGAACTCTTCGGCGATTCGGGCACGAAAGGCGTCGATCTCTTTTAAGATCTGAGGCATGTGCGACCGGGCGCAGGAAAGGGTCACTCCACTTGCGCTTCGCTGGGAAAAATCATCTTCCACGAGGGAGTGACGGGCTTGCTCCATCATTCCGAGGTGAAAGTTACGAATGAAAGGGCTCAAGCAGCCGGGCGAGAGCGTAACGATGGGGCTCGTCTGAATAAATTTTCCGGACTCGTCACGAGCGATAAGGTCAAGGCGTTGGAGATCTTCGATCGCCTGGGCCGCTTCCTTCGGCGTGATCCGGTTCCGGAGCGCCTTCGCGATCGCGACGGGTTGTTCGTCGAAATCTTTTAACTGGACGAGCTCGCGGATCGCGATCACGTACCAATGACTGAAATAGCGATACTGGGACTCGAGGAG
>JANXTV010000187.1 GCA_025352185.1 Oligoflexia bacterium | reverse complement strand
AACTGGGTCTTTACCGGTCCGACGATCGATCCCTGTTTTGCGTCAAACGCCGCTTGCTTAAACGCTTCTACGAAAGGTGCGTCCCGCGTGATGATTCCAATATCGCCGCGATTATTCTTCGCCGACGGATCCTTGGAATGCTTCTCCGCCAGCGCTTGGAAATCGGCACCCGGTGCTTTCGCGGCCTTAAGGATTTCCATCGCCGTCTTTTCGTCCGACAGGAGAATATGCTGAACGGCGACTTTATCGGTCGAATAGTTCTTTCGGTAATTCTCGTAGTATTTTTTAGCCGCCGCGTCCGTTAGTTTAGGACGCACATTTTTCGCGAGAATCCGGTCCGTTAGGAACTGGCGCCGAAATGCATTGAACGCCACTTCATAATCTTTTTCTTTATCGAGTTTTTGTTTTTCGGCTTCCTGAATTAAAAGTTCCTGATCAATCAGATTCCCGACGATCTCACGTTTCGTGTTCGCGTCGTTCAGGATTTGTTTTCTCTGCCCGTCATTAAAGCTCGCGAGGGCTGCCTTCACGTCAGCATCGGTGATGACTTTTCCATTCACCTTTGCGACGTCGACGGCGAATGCGGAGAGCGATAGAATCGCCGCCATTCCGAGGATGAGTGCATTCCGAGACTGCGCCATATTTTTGACGAACCGATTCATATTCATTCTCCCGTTCAGAAACTAAATCTTAGCTAGAGTGTAACCCTACAGATGCGAATTGAACAACCGGTCGTAATGCTCTTGGACTTTCTTGAGATTTACTACGTTCAGGAAATTCGAGAAACTCATCCAGACGGAAAGCCCGCTTAAATCCCGGAAGAGCGGCGGTAGGTGCTTCGGGGCGTCGATTATTCCTTCCTCGAACTTTTGGTAAAGGAGGGGAACGTCGTCCACGTGGACCTTACCGACGAAGAGGAAAGGAAGGAGTTTCGGCTTACCCGCGCGGATGGCCGATCGCATAAAGTTATAGTTTTCGATGAATCCCTTACAGTAGGAAATATCTTTCGTGAAAGGGGCGCCCCCATCGAGGGTGCCGCCGCGGTAGATCCGCTTCGCATTCTGAAGGCAGTCTTCCTCCGAATATCCTTCCGTCCGGTAGAACTCGATCATCTCGAGAATGTTTGCGCCCTCTTCGGCCTTTTCGATCGCGATAATTCGGTCGTTAATCGTCTTCGCCCGCTTCGGGTAACTTCGAAAGGAGAAGATCTCCATGATCACGGCCAGGCCTTCTTGAGTAGAGGCGCAGCGGGGCGGGCCTTTCGAAAGCCACTTCGCGATATGTTGATTCGTTCCGTTCTGAGTCGTTCCGACGTGTACCCATCCTTCGTGGACTTCGAGAATCCCCACGTCTCGCTCGGAAAACATCGAGTCGGCCCGGATCTTTACCGAGTCACCACCGGCGGCCGCATCCGCGATAATTCCGTCGGATAGTTTCGCGGTTACGCTGCCCTCGGGAAAGTAGGACTGGAAGCGTTTATTTAACTGATCGACGACGTTTTCGGCCGTCAGATCTTCCTTCGGCTTTTCCGCGGGATCGAAAGCGGTGATGTTCGAGAGGATTCCGTACATCATGCGACCCAGGTCGGAAATGGTGTTCGTATCGTTATAAATTCGGTCTTTTGGAGAGCCGTAAAGCCTCCGACTGAATTCCCAAAATTCCTTTTTTCCACGATTTTTTAGGAGGTCAATTACGGTGAGGTATTGTTCTACCGTCACGACGAGGAGTCGTCCGAGCTCGTCTTCTTTTCCGAGTTCCCCGTGAATATCGGTGATGATTTCACGGAGTTCGGTTTGCTTCGCGTCGGCGTTGAATCCGAGTTCGCTGTGCTTTTCGTAATGTTCCGGACCCACCTTCGGGAGTTCCTTATAATTCGACTTCCGCAGTTCCGAAGTCACGTGTGGGGGGAGCTTCACGGAATCCAGAATCCGAATCGGCTTCTGGGCCTCGACGATGCGAGTGGAAAGCTTTTTAATCTTCTCTTTATAGGTCAGGAGCTGTGGGGACATTTCCCTTAAGCGTAGTCGAGCGACGGGAAATGAACGAGGGTCAGAATCTGCCTAGAAGGGGTAATTCTGCCGAGCGTTGGCGCGATCTGGTGATTCGAACGGAGTTCGGGATCGCCCTACGGTTCCCCGAACATATCCTTTAGCCGGACGTAACTGCGCTCGAGGACGAAAATTTGGATCGCTTCGGCCGTATCCTGAGGGAGTCCGACGAACCGTAACCCCAGTCGAATCGCGGGCTTTCGGCTATCGTCATCCACGACCTGCCGCATATATCGAACCTCCCCTTCCGAAAGGAAGGAAAAGACACCGAGATCGAGGTGGAAATGGAGCCGATCACCCTGCCCCACATTAAATTTCGTGGCGGCCGCGTCGTCTTCAAACGTAATCTGGATTCCGATCCCGCCCGCGCTCACATCGAGCACCGAGAGGTTTTCGAGCCAAAGTGCGAAAACTTCCGACTGTACGGTGAACGCGTCCTCGTAACTCGTCCGGTACCGGAGCTGAGCCCGGCGCTGAACTTCGAAAATATCCGCCGGAAGTTTTACGAGGAGGTGCCCCCCCCGGCTACTGATCTGACGCCGAGAGAGGTGAAAGAAGAGCGTGGATTCCTCACAACGAATATTAAAATAGATGTCATTTCCACCGGCTTTATCGAGCTCGAGGTCGACTTCTCCGAGGACCCGGGATGCCCGATCCGCAAATTCACATTCAAGCTGGCCGAGGTACTCGACGTAGCGTTTTACGAAGAATTTCTTCGTAAGGCTTCGGTCCTTCGTCCAGAGCATGCTCGGCTGTTTCGCGTGAGAGGTGGCGCGAAGGAGTATCTGTTTTCTCTCCCCCGATTCGATCTTCGTGAAGTCGCCGCCGACTTGATGATTCAGAGCGGGAGCGGCCTTCTGCAGGATCCGCTTCTGTTCTTCTCCCAAGGATTCGACGATCTTCTTTTTCTTCACTGCCCTTAAATCTCTCACTCCCCGCGCTTTTCATCAAATTTTCGACTTCACCCACTAAAAGTACCGTCAAGTCGGTGACGAAATGGGAGTCTTCGGTTCCCCGGTTACGGAGTCCGGGCATTGAAAAACCAGCAGATTCCAGCGAGAATAGTGGAAGGGAAATGATCCCTACCATGGAAGGTTTAGGATTCAATATGCGCTCTCTCTTTGCTGCTTCGCTTTTCGCTTTCATCGCACTCTCCGGATCGAGCTTTGCGAAGCCGTTAAAGGATCCAATCTCCGCGGAGGCGTGTAAGGGAATCGATGCTTTCCAGGCTTATAATTCGCCGACCAGTAAAACCGCTTTTGATTTCAACTGCTCGAGCACGGGTAAGGGCTCGATGGTTGACCCGAATGAGTCTAAAGAACAACGCGAAATTCGTGAAACGGCCGAATTCAACGATCCGACAAATCGCCAGATCTCTATTCAGAAGATTTTCGATGCGAAACTGATCGCAAACGCGTCCCGCCCCGGCGGACTGGATAAAGTCGTTCGACTCGTCGACGAAGCTTCTAGTCAGAAAAAATTATCTATCAATGCGAAAATGAAGAGCCCGCAGTTAGTTGAAATTACGCGAGTCGAAACGGACTTAGGTACTAATAAGTCCGAGACAACTGTTCATACTGTGCCGGCCCAAATTCTTCTCCGAATCTACGAAAAGCGCGAGTACTGCGGCCGCGATGCCGATATGAATCCGGCGCACAAAATCGAAATGGATAATTCAAAAGTCCCGTACCTCGTTTTAGCGAAGGGGAAAGTCATCCCCGTTCCACCTGCTGAGCTCGGTGGGAATCAGAATCCGGCTTACGGTGATTACTTTACATACTGTTTCGACCAACCCGATAATCCTGATACGTATCCCACCAAAGGATCTTCCCGCGACGAAACGAAGGCTCTAAAGGCAGGAAAAAAGGCCGCGGAAGAGGCCTGGGCCACATGGCAATCCGGATCGACCGCAATTGGCGGGTGTGATGGGGCACTGAAAGCATTCTGGACCGACGCAAAAGCGAAGTACGAAGCAAGCTGCTCGGAATACATCGTGGCGAAACGCCTTACGACGGAAACAAAAAATCCCGGCCCGCAAATTCTCCCGAAACCAGACACGGTGAATTCTACCGTCGGCACTAAAGGAACGCCTGGAACGGGCACTTCGGGTACCGGAAACCAAGGTAAGGGAACCGGAAGCCAGGGGAACCCTGGAACCGGAGCCACTTCGACCAGTGCGGGCAAAAAAGACTGACTTAAAACTCATGCAACCTTCACCAAAAGCGACGAAACCTAAAATGCGTTTCCTCGCTTTTGGTTTTTTTGGACTCCTCGTGGCACTCTCCTTCGCATCGAAGAATGCGCACGCCATGGATTGCACGCTTGCGCGCGAGCCCGCCGATGTAACGTGGAAGGCCTCCTGCGGAATTCAGCGCGCCGGGCCTCACTGGACGGGATACATCCAGGGGCCTCTCGGCGGCTCTCGTCTGACCTTCGGCGGGAAAAAAAAGAAAACGGTAGAAGGCGCTACCCTCGCCCCACTCGCACTCTTAAGTGAAATTCCGAGCTGCGTGGGTGAAAGGGCCGACACCGTTCGGGTGTGTGCGCTAATCGCGAAGAAGATCGCACTCGCGCTCCCGTTCGAACTCACGGCGTACGTCCAGGACCCGATCGCATTCACGATCGGTTCGGCTTGGGATGAAAAATCAAATACCATCGCCCGGGGTTCAGAACTCACCATCGCCGCATGCGGCGTCGGTCCCGAGAAGAAACCGGACGAGTCCGCTCCCCTCCTCTACTTTAAGAAAACGATGCAGTGCCGATGGAACGCGCCGATGGCGGACACCCTCGTCCCCGACTTTAACCCTACCCTCGCGATTAACTGTAAGGCGCCGACCACCGGCGGAGTTCTCGAGGTGGCCTCCGGGACGATTCGTTGCGAGAACTCGCCGAAAACTGCTTCGGTTAATCCGGATCTAAAAATGACCCCCGGTCCGGACGCATCTCCCGATCCGGCCGCCCTCCCCGAACCGGTGGTCGTTTCGGACCCGATCCCGGTCGTCTGTATTCCCTCGAAAGGGGCGAATAATACGGCCGGATCGACCGACCCCATCACCTGCCTGGGGGACGACCGAATCGGATTCACTACCCAAGCCGAGCTTCGCGAAAAACTAAAAGCCCCTCGGCCCGCGAAATCGCCCCCGGCGAGTAAGGGAGCGGCGGGGATCAATGGGACGTAGATTACCGTATCGATTCATCTTCGTACTCGTCCTTCTCGAACTCGGGGCGGGATACCCCGCGAACGCGGGCGGCTCCCGGAGTTCCGACGGAAAAATCGAAATTCCGATCACCGCCGAGATCCGAAACTTCGACGCGAAAAAGATCGAAGTGAAATACCGGGGGAAGATTCTCATCCTCCCGATTCATTACGCCGGACTCCCGAAAGATTTAGAGCCAAGGCCCGACCAGGAGATTAAGATCCGCTTCACCCTCACGAACTGGAGCAAGTTTTCGGATAAACTCCAGGACTTCCGTTTAGGCAGTACGGCGAAGATCGATCTCCGCGAGGACCTCAAGCAATAAAGAAGCGCAGCCGTAGCTCTCGACTGCTATAAGCAAAAAAGCCCCGGATCCAAAGGATCCGAGGCTTTCAAGATTTTCGGTCGTTTCCCGAATACTCTCGCGATTAACGCTTGGAGTATTGGAAGCGGCGGCGTGCGCCGGCCAGGCCGTATTTTTTACGTTCCACTTCGCGGCTGTCGCGAGTGAGGTGTCCGGCTTTTTTCAGCGGCGGACGGAACATTGGATCCACGTTGAGAAGGGCGCGAGAGATCGCGTGCTTCACGGCTCCGGCTTGACCCGAGAGTCCCCCACCCATGACGTTTACATGGATGTCGAACCGGCCTACGGCCTGAGTCAGCTCGAGAGGCTGCATGATGATCAGGCGGGAAGAAGGACGTGGGAAGTAATCTTCAAACGCACGGCCGTTCACACGGATGATACCGGTTTCGGTAGCACGTGGGCGGAGGTAAACTCGCGCGATCGCAGACTTACGTTTACCAACTCGGTGGATCTGTTTTTCCATTTAAACTAATACTCCGGATTTTTAGGTGGTCGCGCTTTTCTTCGCAGCATTCACAACCGTCTTACGGGTTGCGGCCAGAGGAAGCGGCTGAGGGTTCTGAGCAATATGTTCGTGTTCGCTGCCGATGATGAGCTTTAACTTCTTCATCTGGTGGCGAGCGAGACTCGTCTTCGTCGTCATACCCCAAACGGCACGACGGAGGATTTCCGTTGGGTGACGTTTGTGCATTTCTTTTGCCGACTTGATTTTTAATCCACCGATAAAATCGGAGTGATCGTAGTAATTCTTTTTATCCCATTTCGTGCGAGTGAGCTGGATCTTATCCGCGTTCAGCACGATCACGAAATCGCCGGC
>JANXTV010000180.1 GCA_025352185.1 Oligoflexia bacterium | reverse complement strand
GGTTGGATCTGGAGTCGTCATCGCGGAGTTCTGCATATCCCTATCATCTTCCAGTTCCGGGCCGGTGCGTGTAAGACTAGTGTAAGATGAAGAAGTCCTCGAATTCTTTCCATATTTTAGACGCCGCCCACACCGATCCGGTGCGCCTGAAACGAGAACGCGAGAAGGCTCGCGAGCTGAAGAATTCGAACTGGTGGCGAACGCTCGTTTCGCGGGGGCTCTGCCACTACTGCGGCAAGAAGTTTAAGGCAAATGAGCTTACGATGGACCACGTAACTCCGCTCGCGCGGGGGGGGACTTCGACGAAAGGGAATATCGTCCCGGCTTGTCGCGCGTGTAACGCGACGAAAAAACTAGATACCCCCGTTGATGATCTTTTCGCGCAGCTCGATGCCGAAAGAAAAGCACGCGAGGGAGTGGAATGAATTCGTCGAGTTGGGGCGATTCGACGACGAAGTTTTTCTTTGAGCTCACTCCCGACCGCGTGCTCGATGCGGTCGAAACGGCCGGCATTCGCTGCACCGGACGGTGTCAGCCGTTAAATTCTTTCGAAAACCGCGTCTACGATGTGGAAATCGAGTGGGAAGGGGAAGGGAAACCTCGGGCGGCGTCGGACGCCCACCGGGTCGTGAAGTTCTACCGCCCCGGCCGCTGGTCCCGGGAGCAGATCCTCGAGGAACACTCTTTTCTCGCCGACCTCGAGGCCGCCGAAATCCCGGCCGTCGCACCGATAAAATTTCTCGACGGTTCCACGTTAAAAACTCTCGAGTCGGGAATTCACTACTGTTTATTTCCGAAAATCGGCGGTCGCGCCCCGGATGAGCTCGACGATGAAGGACTTCGCCGCGTCGGACGTTTACTCGCGAGAATCCACGGCGTCGGCCGAGCGAAGACCGCGGATACCCGCGTGCGACTTTCCCCCGATTCTTACGGCATCGCGAATCTCGAATACCTCCTGGAAAAAAATTTAATCCCCGAGGAATTTCGGGGGCGCTATGAAATGGCCGCCCGAGAAATCTGTGCGCTCACTCGAGAGTGGTTTCTCGAAACGAAATACCAGCGCATCCACGGCGACTGTCACCTCGGAAATCTCCTCTTCGGGAGCTCCGGTTGGTTTTTTGTCGATTTCGACGACATGGTTATGGCGCCGCCAGTGCAAGATCTGTGGCTACTCTTGCCGAGTCGCGACCGTCAAAAACTTGAAGTTTTACTTGAAGGTTATGAGGAAATTGGAGAGTTTGATCGTACGTCTTTACGGCTGATCGAGCCTTTGCGCGCGCTACGGTTTATCCATTATACTGGATGGGTGGCTCGACGCTGGGATGATCCGGCCTTTCCTTTGGCGTTTCCGAATTTTGGATCCTACCGATACTGGAAAGATGAAACAGAAGACTTGGAGCGACAGTGGCATCGAATTCGGCTAGGACACCTTTTCTTCGAAAAGGAAGAGACGGACGGAGAATCTCGTTGAAGGGGATTTTTGTCCTTCTTTTTGCCGTCGGAATGCTCACGGCCGAGTTCCCTTCGTCTTTTGCCGTAGCTTCCGAAGCGGTCGATGCCGAATTTACTCCGGCCGATCCGACGAGCGAGTTCCTACCCGCCGCCCAGGGCGAACCCCCGATCGATTTTTGTTCCGAATGGAATCCCGAGTTTGGATACCGCGGCTATCGCTGTTGTTCGAACGGTGCTGTGAGTCGCGGACTCGCGGCCGCCCCCCGGGGTCGACGGGGACGCCGAGTCGCGAATGGTTGCGCGCCGAACCGTAAAAAATCCACCTTTTGTGACGAAATGACCGGTCCGCAACGGGAGTATATCGCCGGGGTGAAAGCGGGCCGTATCGACGTTCTCGAGAACATCCAAAAATCCATTGGCAGTCACGGGGGGCAGGCCTTCTGCAGCGCCGGAAATGGATTTCTGGTCGAAGGCCGTCCGCTCGTTCCGACGGAGAATAATCGAATCGAACTTCGGAATGAAGCCCGATGCGCAAACTTCGGGACGGACCCGCTGGTCGGTGCACTTGAATGGGCCGGACGCGAAGTGAAGCGCGAGTACCACGAGCCCGAATTTAAGGAAGCGCGCCTCATTATCGGTGATATTGCCGCGCCTCGCGGGGGTTGCATCTCGGGTCGGGGGGGGCGCCGGGCCCATAAATCCCATACTTCGGGAGTGGATATTGATCTCGCGTATTTTAATCCGCGCGCCAGCCACCAACCGGAAGAGCGATTTACGCGCACGTTTTACGTCGCTTCGAACTGGTGGTTCTTAAAGAAGCTCTTTAAGAACCCCGTTTCTTGCGTAAAAATTATTTTCGTCGACCGGGGTCACATTCGGGAGCTTGAGCGGTACGCGAAAGATGATCCCGAATGGCCGAAACTAAAACGATTCGTTCGCCACGTGCGCGGACACCGCGACCATTTTCATATTCGGTTCGGGAGTGGCCCGGGAGCTCCGGGGTGCTCCGGGAATCCTGACCTGGAAGAAGATGAAGATCAGTCGGACGAAGCCGCCGAAGGATTCATGGTGAAAGAAGATTCGGCGTCCGAAAATTCGGAGACTTACGCGGCGGAAGAGGGAACCGACGCGGTCGATCCTTCGGCCGCAAGGAGCGTCGCATCGACGGCGGTGCCGGCGGCACAGATCTCGACACTGCGTAATCCAGCGGCGACGGTGGAGGGCCCCTCCCTTACGGCGGTGGCCTCCGAGACGCCCGTCGTAGACTCGAAAACGGCGGGAAACGAAGCAATGAAAACGCTCGCGTCGGGAGTGGTGATCGCGCAGACCACGCTCCCTCCCCATAAGCAGGAACCGACGATTACGCTAAAGTACGCCGAAAAGTCCCACGGGCGGAAGCGCAGTGGACGGCGTACCGCTTCGAACGGGCACCGCTCGAAAAAACGGAAGTAACGGAGATCCTCTTTCCAGAATCGTAGTTAACACGGCGCGCGCACCCTCCGCGCTTCTATACAACCCTTCGTTCTTTCTCTAGAATCAGGGACTATGACTTCAGCTACGAAGACGGTGAAACGTACGGTTCGGTCCCATCACTGCGGAGAACTCCGCGCGAGTGATCTCGGAAAAGAAATTCAACTCTGCGGATGGATCGGAAAACGCCGAGATCACGGCGGACTGATCTTCGCCGACATTCGGGACCGGTACGGCCTCACGCAAATCGTATTTGATCCGGCCATCGCCGAGAGTAAGGATGCACACGAGGTGGCGAGCCGCCTGCGGAGCGAGTTCGTGATTTGGGTAAAGGGAAAAGTTCGGAAACGACCGGAAGGCATGACGAACTCAAAGCTCGCGACGGGCGAGATCGAACTCATCTGCTCGGAGCTCGAAATTCTTTCCGAAGCGAAAACTCCACCATTCGCGATCGACGATGAAGTCGAAACTTCCGAGAATCTTCGCTTAAAGTACCGGTACCTCGATTTACGTCGCGGACCGCTCCAGCGTAACCTCCTTACGCGCCATAAAGTTCTCCAGATCGTGCGGAACTACCTCGACGGACATGGTTTTTGCGATGTCGAAACCCCGATTCTTTATAAGTCGACTCCGGAAGGCGCACGAGATTTCATCGTTCCTTCGCGCATGAATCCGGGAACGTTCTACGCCCTCCCGCAGTCACCGCAGACTTTAAAGCAGCTCCTGATGATCAGCGGTATGGACCGTTATTACCAAATCGCTCGCTGTTTCCGCGACGAGGACTTACGCGCCGATCGACAGCCCGAATTTACCCAGATCGATATCGAACAGAGCTTTATGGATGAGGAAGCTTTTTTTCCAATCCTCGAGGGAATGATGAAGAAACTCTGGAAAGAGGTTCTGAACGTCGATATCCCGACTCCGTTTCCGCGTATGGCGTATAAGGAAGCGATGGAACGTTTCGGATCCGATAAGCCGGACGTTCGATTCGGGCTCGAATTAAAGGACCTTTCGGAAGTTTTCGGAAAATCCGAATTTCAGGTTTTTAAGAACGCATTCGTGAAAAATGGCCGCGGAATCTCGGGCTCGGTACGGGCGATCGTCGCTCCGGGAGTCGCCGAGAAGTTTTCGCGTAAGGACCTCGACGAACTTACGGCTTTTGTCGCTCCTTACGGTGCAAAGGGATTGCTCTGGATGAAGGTGAATGCCCCCGGCGCCGAGGGCGGCGAACTCCAGAGTCCGGCCGCAAAATTCTTTTCCGAAGAAGAAAAAGCCGCGCTGAAGTCGAAATTGAATTTGAAACCGGGAGATCTCGTACTCTGCGTTTCCGACGCGAAAAATAAGGTCGTTTTCGACGCCCTCGGAGCCCTCCGGATTAAGCTCGGAGAAAAGCTCGGGCTGGTGCCAAAACCGGCGGACCATAAATACGCATTCCTCTGGGTCGTGAATTTTCCGCTCATGGAGTTCGACGATAAGGAAAACCGCTTCTTCGCGGCCCACCATCCGTTTACGGCACCCCGTCCAGAATTCTTCGATGATTTCATCGCCGGGCGAAATCTGGATGCGATCGAAGCGTCGGCGTACGATCTCGTACTGAACGGCGTGGAAGTCGGGGGCGGATCGCTCCGGATCTATCGTTCCGACGTCCAGGCCGCGATGTTTAAGCTGCTAGGTCTAAGTCCCGAAGAAGCGAAAGAGAAGTTTGGATTTTTCCTCGAAGCACTCCAATACGGAACTCCTCCTCACGGAGGATTGGCGTTCGGAGTGGACCGGCTCGTGATGCTCATGTGCGGAGCGAGCGCGATTCGTGACGTAATTGCCTTCCCGAAAACGGCCAGCGGGCACGATCTGATGTCGGAAACGCCGAGTGGCGTAACGAAAGAGCAACTCGATGAACTCGGACTTCTCGTTCGCCAGTCGCAAAAAAGCACTTAGTCGGTTCGGGAGCGAAGTCTTCGACTTCCTCGTGATTGGCGGGGGAATTACGGGCGCGGCGGTCGCCCGCGACGCCGCTTCACGCGGTCTGAGCGTCGCCCTAATCGAACGCGACGACTTTGCGTCGGGGACGAGCTCGGCGTCGTCTAAATTGATTCACGGTGGCCTCCGGTACCTAGAAAACTTCGAATTTAAACTCGTGTTCGAGTCCCTTTCGGAACGCGCGCACCTGATCCGTACCCAACCCAATATGGTTCGGTGGTTAAAGTTCTACCTCCCGGTTTACGGCACCGATAAGCGGGGAATGAATCTCGTTTCGGTCGGTCTTTGGCTTTACGATCTCCTCTCTCTATTCCGGGCACCGCACTTCCATAAACGGCTGAGCCGGGAAAAAATGATCGCGGAACTCCCGAACCTTCGTCGGGAAGGTTTAATTGGGGGATTTACCTACTACGATGCCTCGATGTGGGACGATGTCATGTGCATGGAAAACGCACGCGCCGCCTCTGAACTCGGAGCTGCAATCGCGACCCGGACCGAAGCGGTTACGCCGATCTGGAACTCGGCGGACGCGACGATTGCGGGTTTTGAGTGCCGGGACCGAGAGACCGGCGGACCCCTGCGAGTTCTCGCGAAACGAACCATCGTTTGCGGAGGCCCGTTTACCGACCAAATCGGAACGATCCTCCTAAAAGGTGCGCCGGAATCGGAGGCGCGCGGTTACCGTGAAGCGAATGGGGGATGGAAGCATTGGTTGAAGCCTTCGCGGGGTACGCATCTCGTTTTTTCGAAAGATCGACTGAGGGTTGCGGGTGCCATGTTGCTCTCGACGCCGGAAGATGGACGAATTTCTTTTGTACTCCCGAGGGAAGACTACGGTCCGGGCGTCGTGATTGTCGGAACGACCGACGGGTCCTCACCCGCGGATCCGGCACAGGTGCGCGCGGAACCGGAAGATGTGGAGTACCTGCTGCGACTCCTCGCCCGCTATTTCCCAGATTTAAAACTCACGGAGTCCGATATTATTTCTCGTTACGTCGGAGTTCGTCCGCTGATGGACCCGGCTTTTGGGGTCGAATCGGGAACGAACGGGGGTGGAGCAAATCTCGCGGCCGTCAGTCGAGAACACCACATTGACCGAGGTCCGGGCGGCACGACTCTCATCGCGGGCGGAAAGTATACGACTCACCGAACGATGGCGCTCGAGATCGTCGACCGCGCGCTCGAGTACTGGACCGAAGATTTCTGGAAAGACCGGGCGCCGCGTGTACCCGGTTGGCACCGATCGAAGACGGAAGAGCCAGTAAACCCGGCGGTTACGCGGGAAGCGGTGGACGAATTTATGCGTGGGATTAACCCGGCGGTCGCATACCCACCGCGGGAACTCCTGAGGTCACTCGTCGAACGGTATGGCGCCGATGCGCGCTCCATCCTCGATATTCACGAGAAATACCCGGAATCCATTGCTAGTCCGGATGGATTTCCCTATCTCGAGGCCCAACTTCGGCACGCCTTACATAAGGAATATGTGCTCGGACTGGATGACTTTTATTTTCGTCGGCTCCCCTTATACTTATGTAGGAAAGATCATGCAGAGCCTTGGTTAGAGCCCCTTTCGAAGATTTGGGCGGTCGAACTTGGAAAATCGGAAGCGGAACGTTCCGCGGAAGTTTCTAAAATTCGTGCGAAGGTCGCGCATTGCGATCAGGGATACCGACCTTAAACCTTTTTCCCCGGGAGAAACGATGAGCGCAGGACCCTCGAAAGCCGGTAATGAACGACCATCGAACGTCGAGTTCACCGAGATGCCGGCAAATACCGTCGTCCCGTCCGGCTTTAAATCCTATTCTGAATTCTATCTTTTTTACCTCGCCGAGCACCGAACGCGGACGTGTAAAATACTTCATTTTTTCGGAGCGGCGGCGGTTCTGACGACACTCGCCCTAATTGCTCTACTCGGAGCTTGGAAATACTTTTGGATCCTTCCCGTTTTCGGATACGCGCCGGCTTGGATCGGGCATTTCGTGTTCGAAAATAATCGACCCGCGAGTTTTAAGTGGCCGGCGTACAGCCTTTTGAGTGACTTCGTCTTATTTTGGCACCTCCTTACGGGTAAACTCGCGTTTCGAACGAACGCCCCATTTAAGGGGTAGGTGTCGGGCGCCAAATCGCTGGCGATTCGAGTCGTTTCGAGTGCGCCCCGTAAACGACGTCTTTCGTATCGAGTGAATCCCAGTAAAATAGGAAACGATGCTCCGAAAGTTTCCATTCCCGGTTCTGATTGCGATCCTCCTCACGCTAAATGGCGGGATCGTCTCCTTAGCGTTCGCGGGTCCCGGGCCCACGCATACTCGTATTCTTCGCCAGCTCGAGGCCCAGCCTATTCAAAGCGCCCGACTCGTCTACTTCGATCAGAGTACCGCCGACGCACTCGGAATCTCGCTCCCACCCGGTCGCGTGGGCACTCCGGAATTTGATCAGGCCGTTCTCAAAAAGCTCGGCTACGAAATTAAAGTCGGTGCGAAACCGATAGAAAAGGAAACGCTGAGTAAAACCGCGGAGGGCATTCCGTACCTCTTCGTCGAGGATGATGCGTTTGAGGGGGCCGGCCGGGCCGCGTTCCTCGAAGTTGATCCCGATGTCTGGGTGAACGTAAAAGGGATCGGAATTACGGGCCTCGGAAGTACACAGGCGATCGTGCCCGGCCCGCCGTCGGATACCTTCACCTCCCACCAAGACGGATCGCTTACGCTCGAAGAGGCGATAAAGGAGACGCTGTACGCGCGCGTCGCCGACGAACAATTATCGCAGGGGGGGAGTCGCGTCGTCGCCATCATTTATACGGGGCGTACGATCCGCTACGCGGACGGTAGAGAGGTCCCTCTCGCAATCGTCGTGCGGGCGCCGCTACGTCGTTACGATCAACCGGGGGCCGTCGTCGATGACATACTCGGATCACTCGCCGAGGCGAATTCGAAACGACTTCTCAAAGGCGACTTTGTAAATAATTCGAATCTGGGATCGCGCGGCGAATGGGTCGATTTCGGTACGATGAGCTTTACCGAGGGGTTCGCACCGATTAAATCCTCCCAGAATGAAAGATTCTTATTCGAGGGAAAGTACCAAGCAACTCCGCTCGAAAGGGAGTTTTTCGAACGGGAATTAGGTCGAAACCTACTTCGCCAAATGGGAATCCCCGTCGAACACGTGAATGCTCTCGACTGGAAATCAGACTTCATTCGGAACCAAGTGCAGGAACTTGGTCATTATTTTATCGAGTCCGTATACTGGGTACCCGGTAAGTCGACGGGACACGCCCCTCCTATCCTCCTCGATTTTGCTCACGTCGAAGGAGCCGCGCTCCACGGGAATGTTCGGTTCCATGAATTCTTTCGATCGGCTGCGGAAAATTATTTTCGATCGGATTTAACTCGCATGCAGCGCTACGAGTCCGAGAAAATTCGTTTACTCGAATTCACCCATTCGCACGACGCCGATTTAATAAAGAAAATGAATCAGTTTCTCGGACAGACGCATAACCTTCTTTATAAAATCGGAGAGGTAAATAAAATCGGTGATTTTAAAGCGTACGCGGATCAAGTGAGTCGGGTCGCCCATTTTAAAAATCGAGACCTAACCGGACTCACGCGACCGAATGTCGTGAGTAACGCCGGAACTTTAGCGGATGCGTACGTGAAATCGAAAAACCCGGGACCGATCGGTAGCTACATCGAAAATCTAGTACTCGATAACCGTTTTGAGACTAAACCGGCTAGCGATCCACTCGTCCAAGTCACGGCCGACACTTTTTCTACCAAGCTTTACGTACGCTCGTTCGAAGACTCCGGGAAGATCGCAAAACTTTTCGCCTACCCAGAATTCGACGGCGCCCATCCGGGTGAGATTTTTTCTTTTCGGGTTACGACCGACGGGTGGAAAACCCATGCGGACTATCCCGCAAAATTCGTCCAAACGGCGGTGGGAACTTACTTTGAAGTGGAGATCCCCCACGGGGCGATGCCGGTCACCGAGGCCCGAGTGGAGCTCACTCCCTTCGTGAGGGAAGCGCACGGAAATATTCGCTGGCTCGATAAATATTTAAATTTCCGCGGACCTCCGATTCTCCTGAATGAGCGGATCGGCCTCCCGACGAGCTTCTATACCCGAGATGGAATTATGCGTCTTTCCTACCGGATTCGGACTTCGATTCGGCCCGAAGATCTCGTCCCGGGAGTAGAGGCCTGCCGGCTACTGCTAGCGAAGGCGAAATAGTTTAAATTATTCCAACCATTCCAGCGCGTAGACGGAACTCATGAGAGTTTCGGCATCGACCCAAACATCCCCATGATCGATTTCCCAGTCCGCCGATACCCGGTCGGGTTTCCCCCCGTCGGTATCGCGCACGAGAATCTGGCATCGCCCGGACTTCTGCCGACTTCCGATGGCGAGGCTCCAATGCTGACTACAGTTTCCGCTAAGAATCGAAGTCGGTCGATAATCGAAACCCTTTCGGATCACCCGGTGGCAGTAGGCGATCGAAATCGGCATCGGCTTATCTCGCTCGAGGAGCTCCTTTAGGGTCTTAAAGGAATCGGTTTCTCGAAACGGAACGTGTTTCAGGTTCCATCCGTACGCATCGAGCCCGGCGTCAAACTTCGTCCGGCAATTCGGCAGATCCGGAATGGGAGTGCGTTTACTTCGGCATTTCCCGAGGAGGAGCCGAGAAAGCGGCACGTACGGGTCGTCGCCGGTAAAGAAGGTGAGCTCCTCGTCAATTTGTTTTTTCGACGGTAGAAACTTGGTTTCCATCGGGGGCGGGAAAGAACTTAAGATCGTAAAAATTCGCTCGGCGATTCGGCCCCGCTTTTCTTCACGAATCTCTGGTTTCAGTCTCTGGTAATCGCGTAAGAGGAGAAAGAGTGTATCCGCTTTAGTGAGTGCTTCGAGACTCTGTCCCTGGGTTTCCTTAAGGACGTCGTCCGTACAGACTCCGATTTCGCGAGCCGAATTTACGGAGACGCAGACGATCCCGCCCCACCGGAATTTTTCGGTCGCGAGTGGATCGGTCGAATTCTGGATGGGGAAGGAGTACGGAAAGTCATTTCGGGCCGCGAACTCGATGGCGAGAGCGATGGGGGAGGTCCGTTCGTCGGGGTGCAGGGGGCGACCCAGTTTCCGAATTCGCCAGGCGTCGATCATTTCGCTCGCCGTATAGGGCGCGCAAACGTTTAGATCGCCCTGATTCAGAAAGGGGACGCTGGCCATACTTTGGCCGGGATCCCGTAGGTCCACATCGCGTCCGCACGAGTAGGAGGCGTGACTTCCATCCGCTTTCGGAAAGTACGCTTCGTAAATTTGCTCTCCGAACGAAAGGGCAACCGAGAGGGCGATGGGAATGGAGAGCAGTGCCATCGCCGATTCCTTTCCCTAAACGGCGTCCATCCATGGCGAGAGGAAATCACCCGCCAAGATTTTCGCGTTTAACACTTTCATTTCACGACGAATCTTAAAGAGCCGCTCAGAGCGGTCAATCCAGAACGTGACGGCCGCATCCATCCCGCCTTTACGTTTCGCGCAGCGGGCGGAATGGTCCTCGAGTACCTTACGTGCGTCCTGATTTTTATAACCCGGTCCGGTCCCCTTCGCGTTCACGATGAGGTCGTTCAGAATTTGTTCGAACTGGTCGAGGAGGATGCGAAATTGCGTCGACTCCGCCGCCGCGTAGTCAATCAGGGGATGGAAACTCGCCTGGGGTTGGAGGAGGAACTGGAGGAGAATGCCACGCATTTCCCAGGCTTTTTCACCGGAGAGTTCGATAGCTCGCGCGAGGGATCCCTGTCCGAGGGCGGCCAAGACGTTCACTCTTTCGCGCGGGAGTTCGGCGCGGATGAGGAGTGCGCGGAGCGTTTCTTCCGGGAGCGGCCGCATGCGGAGCATCTGACACCGAGAGACGATCGTAGTGGGGAGGAGGGACGCGTCCGAAACGGTGAGGAGAAAAATCCATCCGCGCGGTGGTTCTTCGAGGATTTTCAGGATGGAGTTTGCCGCTTGGACATTCATTCGTTCCGCATCCGTAATGAGAAAAATGCGACTGCCGCCGGTGAATCCCGAGAACCCAAGGCTTTCTTTCATCTCCCGGAATTGGTCGATTTTTAAAATTTCGGAATCTTCGAGCGCCGTGATTTCCCGAAAGTCGAGGGGCTGACCCGAAAGGGCACGCAGACAAGACCCGCACGTTCCGCACGGAATGGGAGCGGCACCGACCGAGGCGGAAGATTCCGCACCCAGGAGCAAACCGAAGTGGGCGTCTTCACCTTTTTCCGCAAATCCCGCATTTTCACACTGCAGGGTCTGCGCGAGGTAAAAAGCGATGTCTCGTTTTCCGCATCCCCGGGGACCCGCCAGAAGCAGGACGGGCGGCACCCGACCCTGTTCTTTCCACTGCGCGAGGGCATTCCCAATCGGATTCTGGTGCGCCGTAAGCAATTCAGGCGCGATGGGGAGCGGAAGGTTCGAGGGTTCGTCGCGCTTTTTTGATTTCGCTGCCATTGCCGACCCCCTCTAAATTTTCACGCGCTTGCGCAAAAGTTTAAGCAGCGTTTCAGCCATTTCGACCGGGGTTCCCGAACGAGCTTTTATTTTTATAAACCGCTTCGGTTCTTCACGGATAATTTTTAAAAATCCCTGGCGAACGCGGGTTTGGAACGCGACTCCTTCCGCTTCGAAACGGTTGGGGTCCTGCGCGGATTTTAAACCCTGGGCCGGATCGATATCGACGAAGACGGTGACTTTCGGCGTGAGTCCACCGGTCGCAATTTTATTTAGGGAACGTAAAGTTTTCCAATTCAGGCCGCGGGCATGTCCCTGGTAGGCGAGGGTGGAGTCGGTGAAACGATCGCACAGGACGATGGAATTCTTTTTTAAAGCGGGTTGAATCGTTTTCGCTAAATGTTCGGCACGGGCCGCTTCGTAGAGAAAAGCCTCGGTCCACGGATCCATGGCTTCGTGAAGGATGACGCCGCGAATTTTCTCGGCTACGCCGGAGCCGCCCGGTTCGCGGGTGACGACGACGGAATGCCCGGCCGCCGAGAGGAGCTTTCCGAGTTCCCCGATGAGCGTGGATTTCCCCGCGCCTTCGGTGCCTTCGAATGTAATAAAGAGACCCTGCTTCAGCATGAGCCCCCGAGCTTATTCGGGGGAGGGGGGCGAGGGCAAGCAGCGACTCGGGGCTGCGTTACGCGTTAATTATCATTTCCGGGAACGTTTCCCGGCTCGGGTATGACTTTATCGAGCGGCACCTGGCTCGGATCTACCGGGACCGGGGCGTTCGGAG
>JANXTV010000142.1 GCA_025352185.1 Oligoflexia bacterium | reverse complement strand
TGGCCCCCGTCTCGATGGCCTGTTCGGTCCGGGTGATGTTCACCCGCTTACCGATTTTTTCTTCCATCCACATCCGTCCGCCACCGGCCCCGCAGCACATGCTTTGGTCATGGTGGCTCTTCATCTCGACAAATTCTACGCCCGGGACCGACTGCAGAACGTTCCGGGGTTCGTCATAAACATTATTCCACCGACCGAGGTAACAACTGTCGTGGAAAGTCACCTTAGCGTTCAACGCATTCGCGGGTTTTAGTTTTCCCTCTCGAATCATCTGCGAAATGAACTGCGAGTGGTGAACAACGTCGTACTTACCGCCGAAATCCTTATACTCATTCTTCAGGGTATTAAAACAATGCGGACAAGCCGTAACGACCTTTTTTACGGCGTATCGATTCATCGTTTCGATATTCGCGGTCGCGAGAGTTTGGAAAAGGTATTCGTTCCCGATTCGCCGGGCGGCATCCCCCGTACACTGTTCTTCCGTACCGAGAATCGCGAATTTAACATTCGCCTTCTTTAGGAGACTTACGAAAGAGCGTAAAACTTTTTTATTTCGGTCGTCGTAGGAACCCGCGCATCCCACCCAGAGCAGTACATCGACCGCATCTGCGTTTCCGACTTCGGCCATCGTCTTCACATCGAGACCTTCGGCCCAGTTTCCCCGGTCACTCGCGGAGAACGCCCACGGAGAATAATTCGTTTCCATATTCTTAAATACGGTCTGAACTTCGGCCGGGAATTTCGATTCCATCATGACGAGGTTTCGGCGTACCTCGTAAATCTTATCCGTCTGCTGAATGAAGACCGGACAGGCAATTTCACAAGCGCGACACGTGGTGCACGCCCAGATTACATCTTCCGTAACGTGCTCATCGATAATCGGAGACACCTCTTCGGTTTTTCCCGCCAGGATCTTTTCCTTATTATCGTAAAGGCCGTGCTTTAAATCCATGATCAGTTTCTTAGGCGACAGGGGCTTACCCGTATTCCACGCCGGACAAAGATCCTGACAGCGTCCACACTCCGTACAAGAGTAGTAATCGAGGGTATCTTTCCACGAGAGATCCGTGATTTTGGCGGCCCCGTACTGCGTGATTTTTTCATTCGTGAAATCGATCGGAGTCATTCCCTTTTCACGATCGAGTTTCTTTAGAAAAGTATTCGGACCCGCAGCCAGAATGTGAAGGTGCTTCGAACTCGGAATATACATCGAGAATCCGAGCACGAGGAGCATGTGAACCCACTTCCAGAAAGTGAAAAGGTCCTGTGCGGTTTCTGGTTTAAAATTAAACCCAGTGAAGAAACTAGCGATCCACTGCGAGACCGGCATTGAAGCCCCGAAGCTCGGGTGATGGGCGGTGATCATGAATGCGTTCATCAGGAGGATCGCAACCATCAGAGAGCCCGTGAATAGAAGTACGATGTTCGCGTCTTTAGACTGGCCCAGTCCGGCGGGCCTCAGAAAAATTCGACGATAAAACGCATATCCCACCGCGAGGAGAATGGCCGTAGTAAAAAAATCCTGCACCCGAACGAGTACCGAATACGGAGTCGCGCCAATGAATTCCAAGTTCCATCCGGAATAAAGCGTGGATAAAAACTGCTCGACCGTACCAATCGAGATGATAATGAATCCCCAGAAGATAGTCGTGTGGATTGCGCCGATCGGTTGCTTCCGATTTACGGCCGACTGCCCGAGTACGTTCAGAACCGTCGTTTGAATTCGCTCCGGGATGCGGTCAAATTTCGGCGCCGTTCCGTTATGTGCCTTTAATAGGGCGAAGAGCGACTTAAACTTCCAGCCCGCAAAACTAAAAGCGAATCCCGCGATCAAAATAAATGCGAAGGTCTGCCAGGTCATCCGTAATCCCGTCTTTAAAGGACTCCGTGTCCTTTAAAATAGCGATTCATTCACTGCTTTTTTAATGCTCTTTAATTTTCTTAAAATCTTCAGTCAGGGCAGGTACGGCCACAAAAAGATCGCCCACGAGTCCGTAATCCGCGACTTGGTAAATAGGTGCTTCCGGGTCGGTGTTAATGGCAACAATCGTTTTCGACGTACGCATTCCCGCAAGGTGCTGGA
>JANXTV010000048.1 GCA_025352185.1 Oligoflexia bacterium | reverse complement strand
CCGGCGAGACTCAGAACGAGAAGGCGAATACGAGTTGAGCGGCGCATGGGGGGTACTCCGGGGGATAAAGCATTTTCGAGACCTGCTTTTATCAATACGGAGTAAAATAGTCAAGTATAGGATTCAGGAGTAATTACGGTGTTTTGACCGCCTTTACCCCGCCTCCGGCCCCCAACTTGGGAATCGCGAATTATTCCGCGCAGACTTCGCTGATATGGCCGGCGGCGTCCGAGTTAATCGTCTTCACGGTTTCCCAAGTGTAAACGATCTTTTGGGTCTCGCGGTTATAGGCGGCGGTCTTTACCTGAAGGTCGATGTTATACGAAACACCTTCGGGAATGCAGGGATTCCCTTCCTGGTTGTTCACCGCGGTAACGACCGAACGGACGTCGGAAGTCTTCATCGCTTTCGCGGCGTTTTTCACGACGGCCGGAACTCCGGCGTAAGAAGAAGCGGTCGAAAGGATCATCATCGCTAAAATTAGAGTTTTCATTTTCATTTTCTTTCTGGGGTTTAAAGAGTGTCCGCGGGATATACCGAAGCAGACACGGTGCGTCAACCCAGTTTATCCATTCTCTTTCCTTCCGTTATTCCCCTGCTATTCTTAGAGGATATGAAACAAACTTTTAGCCTCCTCGCGATGATCGCTGCCGTCCTCGTCACCTCTACACCCGCGAATGCGATGTTCTGGCAGTCAGCGAAAGTCGTTACGCCGCGGACCACGGAAGTCGGCGGAGTGGCGCAGCTCACGTTTGACCCTTCAAAATTCATGGCTTATGCCAACCTCATTCACGGCGTCACCCCTCGCCTCTCTCTCGAAGGCCGCCTCGGTGACGGTGGCTACGATTTCTATATCGGCGGCTTCGGTAAGTACGCGCTCTACTCCCATAACGGCTTTCAATTCTCCCTCTTCGGCGGGATCTATAACCAAGGCAACGCGTACGTCGAATTCGCCCCGATGGGCACGTTCGACCTTGGCCGCATCGATTTCACGTTCGGCCCCGACTTCGCGTTTTCCCTCGGCGACCGCATGTCCCTTTCGAGTTTCAATCTCGGCTTCGCGGTCCCCTACGAACGCCGATTCTCGTTCTTCGGCGAACTCGATATTAAGTTAAGCCACATTCCATCGAGCATCCTCGCCGGCATGCGCGCACGGTTCTAACCGCGACGGAGGCGTAGCTGGACGTCAGATCGACAGTAAAAGCAGTCCGACCCAGTAAAGCGTAATTACGCCCATTTCGTGGAGATCGGTCCAGTGCGTGAGTCCGAGCACGCCCTTTACGAAGGGGTTTTGCTGCACGAGGAAGAGCGCGATGACCGCGAGCCAGAGCAGTCCGCGGAACCACATGAACCTTCGTCCCGGACGAAACGCGGCGAATCCCGCGCCCAGGAGGTAAACACTCCCCCAGCGCCAGGAAAGCGGGTTCACGAGTTGGCCCATGGTGAGCCACGGCGAGAGCCAAACGAAACTATCCTGCGCGGTCGGCGAATAGGGACGACGGAGAATCAGGAGCCCCATGAGGAGCCCGCAGATGATCGCCGCGATGCCGAGTGCCGCGGTCGAGGAATGGAGAAAGGCCGCCCAGCGCGAGACCGAGGCCCAGAGGCTTTGGTTAATGTCAGTTTGGAAAAGGGAGCTCGGCTGCTCCTTCATCACTTGAAACCAGGACTGCGAAAGCCTTAACGCCCGGTCCGGCCCGAACGCGAGTGAAGGCAGGGCCGCGCCCCAGAAAACGCTCGAGAGCAGAAACCCGGAGGAAAACAGCTTCAATCGCCGGAGTGGTGGCTTTAATTCCTCTCGCTCGCGTCGGCTCGAGGCGAAGAGAAACGGGATCAGCATGAAGAGGAGTGGGAGTTTAATCCACGGGAGCATCCCGATCAGCGCGCCCGAGAGCATCGTGCGCCGAACGTAAACCGCGGTCGCGATGATCATGATGGGAAAGATAAAGAGTTCAACCTGCCCGTAGTCGAGGCACTCGAGAATTCCCTTCCAGGAGAAGACGATCCCGAAAACGAGCGCGATCACGTCCCGCCAAGTTTTATAGCGAGCGCCGATCATGAGCGAGAGCGCGAGTCCGCCGATGCAAATCAGGCTGAAGGCGAACCAGGCGTCCTGCGGAGATTTCGGGAGTACGCCAATTAAAGCGAGCATCCCGGGCGCGTATTTAAATGCGAGGTATTCACTCGCGACGTACGGGTTTTCTCCCTGCGAGTACCGCTGCCAAGCTTTCACGTAGACGCCGAAGTCCTGGGGAATGGTCGAAGTGTACCGGTCGAACTGGCCGGGGTAGCGGAGGTAGAGAATCACCGCGACCGTGATCGAGATTGATAACGCAGCTAGCCATGGATTCGTCACCCATCCGCGGAACTGCGAAAGGAGCAGAGCGAGCCCATTTTTCGGGGTTTCTGCGGGAGAAACGGGAGGAAAAGCAGCGTGGTCTTTTTCGGAACTCATGCTATTAGGATGCTCTATGTCAATTGAAAGACTCCAGAAAATCCTAGCACAAGCAGGAATTGCATCCAGACGAAAAGCCGAAGAAATGATCACCGAAGGCCTGGTCACCGTAAACGGGAAGACCGCCAAGATCGGCGATAAAGCAGATTTTACGGTCGATCACATTAAGGTGAACGGCACGCTGCTGCGGAAACTCGAAGACCCTTTTTACGTCGTCATGAACAAGCCGAAGGGCGTGATCTCGATGATGAGCGACCCCGAAGGGCGCCCGACGCTCGCCGATTTCTTAGTGAAGATGAAAGTTCGCGTGAATCCGATCGGACGTCTCGATTTTAACTCCGACGGACTGATCCTCCTCACGAACGACGGCGCGATGGCCGAGAAGATCCAAAAGAGCGACGGATTTCCGCGCGTCTACCACGTGAAAGTAAAAGGTCACATCACGACCGAGATGGTCGATCGCCTCAACCGCGGCATGCGCACGACGACGAAGTTCGTGAAACCGATGACGGTTCGAATCCACGAAGAGCTCAATAAAAAAACGAAGATTGAGATCGCGTTCTTAAATGCCGCGAACGTCGACGTGAAAGCTTACTTCGAAGAAAAAGGATTTTTAGTTGAGAAGATCACCCGCACTTCGATCGGGCATATCACCCTCCACGGGCTAGAGCCGGGCGCCTACCGCACGGTTCCGAAAACGAAATTTGAAGCCCTCGTCGCCCAACCCGAACTCGGCGTGAAGGCGATCGAATTCCGCCACGAGAAGGAACGCGAAATCCTCCCGCGCGATCAGCGCATGCGGAACGTCGATGAGCACGGAAAAGTGATTCCGAAAGTTTCCTCGGTCGCCGTTTCGTCCCGTATCTCGGTGGGTGATGGCGAAAGCCGTCCGCGCACTCCGCGCGCACCGAAGGTCGACCGCATCGTCGTGAAAGCCGACGGATCGGGAGACGGACAGAAGACTCCGCCGAAAAAGCGAGAGTACTCCTCGTCCGTCGATATGCCGAAGTTTAAGAAACGCGTTTCGACCGGTTCCGCCGGTCGCGGCTACGAATCCCGCACCGGCGCCAGCTCCGGTGGTGAGCGCGCTCCTCGCTCGGATTCACGAAGTGATTCTCGCGCTCCTCGGAGTGACTCCCGCGGCCCCCGCTCCGACGGACCTCGCTTCGGCGCCCGTCCTTCGCGCCCGGCCGCTCCGGGACGCGACGGTAAGCCTCGGTTCTCTCCGCGCGGCGAAGGCCGCCCGGAAGGTCGCGGACCCCGCGCCGACTCGCGAGGAGGTCGTTCGGACTCTCGTGGTGGACCTCGGTCGGATTCCCGCGGCGGTGCCCGTGGTGGTCGTTCGGACTCTCGTGGACCTCGCTCGGAAGTCAGTCGCGGCGCGAGCTTCGACGGACCTCGCGCTCGTCCGAGTTCGAAACTCGCTCCCCGTGCGGGTCGCCCGATCACTCGGGTGAAACGCCGGGAAACGTAAGCCGAGCTAACTCGATTCAGGAATCGACGATCGGGGGAGCTACTCTCGTGCGAGTTCGGCGAGGAGACTAAAGAGCTTCTCGGGACATTCTTTCTGCGGCAGGTGACCGCAGTTCTCGAGCGTTCGGTAGTGGATCGCTGGCTGCGCTTTAAGAAACGCATCGATCTCGGCCTTCGAGACGATCCGGTCGGCGTCGCCGTAGATGAGGGTCGTCGGAACTTTTAAGCCGGGAAGTTTCGCATCTAGCCGGTCGGTTTCAACCTGCGCTTTCCGGATCGCGCCGACGGCGCTCGTCTTGAACCGTTTTAAAGCTTCCACCCACATCTTTTCCGAAAGTTCACGGGGCTTAAAGTAGGCGCGTTTCTGGAAATCTTTTAATGTCTCGATCGTCGCATCTTCGAAGTGGTCCTTCTCCTTCAGTGATTCCCGCATTCCCGAAGGTCCGATTAAGACGAGGTGGGAAAACGTTTTCGGGGCTTGGAGCGCCATGAGGGAGGCGACCCACCCGCCAAAACTATTTCCGACGAGGAGATTCTTCGCGCACCGAGGTTCGGCCTCGATTTTTTCGACGAGCTCCTTCGCCATCACGCTCGCCCGGTACTCGCTCACGTCCTCACGCTTTAACGATCCGCCATGACCGGGAAGGTCGACCGCGAATATCCGCATCGGGGTTTCCCCGAACGATTTTGAATCGAGGAAAAAACGACGCCAGGTCGAGACCGAATCCCCCATTCCGTGGATGAGCCACGCACATTCGCATTCGGCGGGAGGTCGACCTCCGCAGCGGTCCTGCGTGAAACCGCGGTGTTTCTCCCAGAGTACGGGCCGAGCGCCCGACTGCCACATCCGGAACCGATTCTTCGCTTCGCTCCACTCGACGGGGAGGAAGAAGACCATCCCGAGCAGGATTAATAGGCCGGCGCCCGCTCCGAAGAGGAGCGCGCTACCCCGCACCGCTTTTGG
>JANXTV010000157.1 GCA_025352185.1 Oligoflexia bacterium | reverse complement strand
GACTTGGTACATTGCAGCGTTACTTGGAACTGAGGATTTGTTAGCTTCCTGAGCGTGGGCCCTTAGCTCAGCTGGTTAGAGCAGTCCGCTCATAACGGATTGGTCGGGGGTTCGAGTCCCTCCGGGCCCACCACACTTCCTAAAATTCGACGATAACCGCTACTGAGTCAGTCGGGGCTCGGGACCCCGAAAAGGAATCTCGAGAATAAAACTCGTACCCTTTCCGTCCAGACTTTCCACCCGCACTTTACCGTGGTGGGCGTCGACGACGCCTTTCACTAACGTCAGTCCGAGGCCCCAACCCGTGGTGCTACCTTCTTGGGCGCTCTTCGATCGTCGGAACCGCTGAAAAAGGAGGGGTATTTCGCTTTCGGCGATGGGTTTGCCGATGTTATGAACGCTGAGCTCCATCCCGGTTTTTTCACGCTGGAGAAAGACGGTAATCGGAGTTTCGGGCGTCGAATATTTTACGGCATTCCCAATTAAATTCTCTAAGGCTCGTCGTAATCCATCGATTCCCCAGTGTCCGCGTATTACTTCATTCGATTTGAAAATAAAACGATCGCCGTGGGCAAAAGTCATCTCCTCGAGCACTTCTCGAACCATGCCGTCTAGTTCACAATCCGCAAAAGTAAGATTCAGTTCTTCGCCTGCCCGAATTCGACTCGCGTCGAGCAAATCGTGGATCATGGAGGCGAGGCGATTTAGACTACCGCAGATCCGTTTTGCCGCAGTGACGGCCGACGCTGGCAAGTCGGTCCGTCGGAGAAGCAGATCCGCGTTTATTTTAGCCGAAGTGATAGGAGTCTTTAAATCGTGGGTGAGGGTATTCACGAACTTCTGTTGGACATCGGTATGAATTTCGGAAAATTCGACGGCGGCATCGTTCACGGCTTGTTCAAGTGAATCGAGAATTATATCCCTCTGGATAGGGGCCAGTGGTCCCTCATTCTCGAGGACCTGAAAAATCACTTCCCGAAGGATATGGTATTCAAAAATCACTTCCGTGAGTTCGTAGCTTTTACTATTTGCTCTTTCGGCTCCGTGCTTTTTCCCGACTCGGGTAGCTTCAGTCTCACGGGCGAAAATGGATTTAAAATCCATACGACAGTTAGTTGCCAGGCATTCGCTTAAGTGTTCCAGATAGCTCGGGAGCGAATTGCGAAGAGAAAGGGTGGCCGTCGTGCCGGCGGACGCGACTTCCTGAAGGCAGCGCTCTACCCAGAGCGTAAGGATCTTTTCTTTCTTATCTTTAAGACGCGAAGAGCTAATTCCAGACATAAGTTTTTATATCCGTAATTCACTCGAGTTATCTACCCCTATAAATCTGCGGTTTTCGTTAGGCACTCAGGTGCGTCGGTAGCGGACTACGGACGAAATTCACGCGTGATTCTATGAGGGAAAAGAGAGCGAGTAACTCCGGGGGCTTCGGGAGGCGCGGTATTTCTGGAGGGATTTGGTCGAGTCTAGACCCCGCCGAGAGAACGATCACCGGGATGTCGTAGATCGTAGCGTCTTCTCGCTGAGCCTCGAGAAAACCATACCCATCGAGTACCGGCATCATCACATCGAGGAGAATGACGTTCGGTTGTTCCGCCTTCGCTATCTGCAAACCCTCGAGTCCATTTTTCGCGGTAATCACCCGGTAACCGTCAGATTCGAGGATCTCCGAGAGGCTGGTGCCGATATCGGCATCATCATCGATGATCAAAATTAACTTCTTGCCGTGCCCTTTTTCATTGGTCATCACCGAGAGAGATGCAAGCTCCGAGCCTTACTCCGAGTGGGGAAAATCGGGACTACGGCGCGAATAGCCCCACGAAGGCCATCCCGATCATCACGAGATTCTCGCCCACCGTCACGTACGATAAAGGGAGACTAAAAGTCGTCCCCAGACAGGCACAAGCGATCGAATTCTTTGACCGCACGCGTTTGAGGACGCCTGCTGTCGTCGCGGAAAGGATGAGAATCGTGAACCCGTTCGCCACGGCTAAACCGAGTCCCGTAATGAAGACGAGTCCCAGTCCGAGTTCAATAAAGGGGTAAACAATACCGTAAGTTTTCCAGACGCGTGCAACCGGATCGTATCCCGCGAACGATTCGGCGAATGCCTTCCGGTCGAGGAATTTAAAGTAGGATAGTCCGAGGAAAAACCCTGCCATCACGTGATTCATGTAGGAGTGGCGGTCGAAAGTACGATTTCGAATTTCGTCAGCGGCACTGATTGCGAGGACGAAAAGAAAGAGCAGAATGAGCGGGCGATACGTCTGGTACCAGGATTTCACGGGACTGTCGGCCGCCTCGCGAACGGTTATTTCATCCTCGACGCTAAATTTTGGGTACTCCTTAAGGATAGCACTCACTTCACTTTCGTCGATCGATCGGGAAGCTTCGAGATAAACTTTTCCATTTTGGTGATCGGCGCGAGCGGAGACGACATCCGGAATCTTTTTAAGTTGGGCGACGATCGTATTCTCACACGAGCGGCAGGTCATCCCTTTAACGGTATGAGTAGATTTCAAACTTTCCATTTTCTTCTCCCGGTTATCATTCCTAGTTTAGATTCTCCACCTTCCAACCATTGGAAGGTCAAGGGACATTTCGAAGCCGTCTCTCCCTAGTGATTCCGGGCATCCGGCCGGCCGGTAAAAAATCTAGCGTCTTTCCATATCCTCGAGCTCGAAACTAAAATCCGGGAAATGCAGGAAATGGCAAATACCCTGAAACTCCTCGCCCGAAGCTGTAATGGCGATCATCGTCCGGAGTGCCCGATTATCGGCAATCTCGAAGCGTAGTGTCTAAAGTTTAGGCACTTGGCCGACCGCAGAGTGAGTAAAGCGGGGGAGGAATCGGCATACATTTCGCTGATGTACTCTCTATGAAGACTTCCGCGTGCGCTCTGAAACTAGCCATCGTGTCCCTCACGGTTCTCCCGCTCTTAGTCGCGGGTAACGTTTCAGCCGAAGGGGCGATCTGCCCGAAGCCCTGGGTTTGCGAAAAGATGGCCCTCGATATTCCGGTCACGAAGCTATCCCTCCGGCTAGGCACTTTTGGTGCGCTTTGGGTACCCTCGATCGAACTCTCGCGCGAGACGATTCGCTCCGGCTATTATCCGGAGCGCGGAACGTTCCGTGGAAATGTTCTCTATTTCGAGGGACTCGGCGATTCGATGGTGAATCACGAACCTCTCTTTAAAAAAATGAGCGCCGCCGGATTCCGAGTCATCTCGTTTGATTATATGGGACAGGGAGGATCCAGTGGAAAAATGGACCGCACTCGGCTTGAAGTCATTCCTTTCCTAGGAAACGCGGCTTGGAAAAAGTATGCCCGCGACGTTTCCGAGTTCCCGAAGAAAACCATCATTGGATGGTCTACCGGCGGCCTCGCCGCCTACCTCTCTGCCGGCAAAGGAAACGCCGATCGAATTATTCTCATCGCTCCCGGCATCGCTCCGCATATGTTAGTGGGTGGGGGACTACTCAGCTGGCCCCCGAACGAAATCACGATGGAAAGTCTGACGTCCGCAAAATATGGTCCGGGAGTCGATAACCCGCACGTCGACCCCATTCGACCGAACTCCCCTTTAAAGGTCGCTCATTTCGCGCTCGACCTATTTTCGGCAGCGAAAGCGGCTCGCTCGATGTCGATTCCTCCGTCGGTTCCAGGCCTCGTCCTGCTCTCCGGAAAAAACGACACTTACGTGGATGCCAAACGGACCCGGGCCGTCTTAGCGGTGCGGGCACCTCACTTTAAAATCGTAGAGTACGACGGCGCGCTCCATGAAATCGATAACGAACGGACCGAAATCCAAAACTCTGCGATAGACGATATCGTCGAATTCCTTGGGAAATAGTCATTTTTTTGAAGTTTAGCGGAATCGTTCCGAGGTCCGGGGGTTAGGTTTTACCGTTGCTTTCCGTGACTCATGTATATATGAGTATCTATACATATATGGATAACTCAGCGTCCCTCGCGATACATTCCGTTTTTAATCGACCCGTGTCTGCGGCTGTAAGGACTCAGATCACCCGCGGACTAAAAGTAAAAAAAATGTTCCTACTCCTTGCCGAAACGTTTCAGGCACTGGGAGATTCTTCGCGGATCCAAATCGTATGGGTACTTTCGCACGGTGAACTCTGCGTCGGTGATATCGCGGAACTCTCGGAAATGACCCAATCCTCGGTTAGCCATCACCTTCGCACTTTGCGAAACCTTAAACTCGTGAAACCGCGGCGTGTGGGGCGTACCGTGTTTTATTCGCTCGATGACGAGCACATCGCCCACCTTCTTAAAGAAGGAATGGAACACGTGAAGGATTTTCTATGAAAATTCTCGGAATTATTTTTTTACTGACGGGATCCTTGGGTTTTACCGGAAATGGAAAAGCCGCCGCGATTCCTGAATCCCTGGCGAAGCCCGTAGTGGAAGCGTACGCGAAACTCGTATTTTCTTCTTATAACGAAACGGTAGTGGAATCGCAGTCCCTTGCCGCCGCGCTCGATTCCTACGTTACGAAGCCTTCGGAAGAAACAAAGAAGGCAGCTCAGGACGCCTGGAAGAAGGCGCGTACGGCCTACAGTGCGACCGAACCGTACCGTTATTACGGGGGGCCGATTGACGACCCGAAAACCGGGGTGGAAGGTCTCGTGAACGCCTGGCCGATCGACGAAGCCTATATTGACTATGTATCGGGAAATCCGAACGCAGGCATCGTGAATAATGAGAAAGATTATCCAAAAATAACGAAAGAGATTCTGCTTTCTGCGAATGCAAACGGCGGTGAGCGGAATGTATCTACCGGCTTTCATGCGATTGAATTTTTACTCTGGGGCCAGGATCTCTCGCTCCAGAGCGCGGGAACCCGTCCCTTCACCGACTACGTAGTCACGCAGTCGAAAGTCGCGGGCCGGCGAGGGAGCTATCTGAAGTTACTCGGAACCCTACTCGTGGAACACCTTACGCGGATCCGCGACGCTTGGGATCCGTCGAAGGCGAATCCGTACGGGAAACTTCTCGCCGGCGAGCCGCTCGATGAGAGTTTACGAAAAATTTTTACGGGACTTACGAACTTATCGATCGACGAGATGTCGGGGGAGAGAATGACGGTGGCCCTCGAAAAGAGCGACCAGGAAAATGAGCAAGACTGTTTTAGCGACTATACGTTGAGCGATCTACAGTCGAACGAACGGGGAATTCACCGGGTGTATTTTGATACCGGGCTTGTGAAACTGATCGCGGCCGTGGACGGAAAGCTCGGTGTGAAAGTCACTTCCGCCCTGAAGCGAGTTCTGTCAGATCTCGCTGCGATCCCTGCCCCATTTGATAACGTTATCGCATCGGAGAAGGGCTCGACTGGTCGAAAGCTAGCCCAAAAAGCGATTAATGATCTTCAGCTGCAGGGAAAACTCCTGGCGCAGGCCGGGAAGAAGATGGGGTTAATTTTAAACGTCCAATGAAAAAGTACCTCCTACCCATCGCGGGATTATTATTACTCGGAACGAGCTTAGTTCAGGCATTCACCGCTCCGGCGCCCGTCGATGATTTTCGCGAAGTCGAGGCCGGTGGCCCGGGAGGAACCGTCTTCATTGGTGCGGAAGGTTTCTCGATGCCCATGGGAACGGCATCTCCGAAACATCGTATCGATTTTGTGGTGGGGAAGTCCCTGTTTAAGGAAAACTGGGTTTCGACTCCTTCATCGGTACGGAATCGCCAGGGCCTCGGGCCGATGTTCAATGCCCAGAGTTGCTCGACCTGTCACTTTAAGGATGGGCGCGGTCAACCTCCGGCAACCGCCGCCGATTCAATGGTCTCGATGCTGGTGCGAATCAGTATTCCGGGCGTGAATAGCGTCGGGGGGCCGAATCCGGTGCCCGGTTATGGAGATCAATTTAATCACCGCGCGAACGTCGGTGTTCGCTCCGAAGGGGACGTTCACGTGAGCTTCACCCCTAAAACGGGAAAGTATGCGGATGGTACGGCTTACGAGTTACTCGAGCCGCATTACGAATTTACGGGACTGCAGTTCGGCCCGATGCCGGAGAACCTAATGATATCGGCGCGGACCGCCCCGCAAATCGTCGGGCTCGGACTCCTCGAGGGAATTTCTGAGAAGGATATTCTCGCGTTAGCGGACCCGGATGACCGAGACGGAGATGGGATTTCGGGGCGGCCGAACCTCGTCTGGGATGTGCGCGCTAAGAAGAAGCGGCTCGGTCGGTTTGGTTGGAAAGCGAACCAACCTTCGGTGCGCCAGCAGAATGCGGGTGCGCTGCTGGGAGATATGGGGGTGACCTCGCCTCTGTTTCCGCAGCAGAATTGTAATCCCGGCGCCGCCGACTGCTTGTCCGCGCCGGCTCTGAAGGGTACGGAAATCGATGACTCCGACCTCGACCGGATGGAAAGTTACGTGAAGCTCATCGCAGTACCGATTCGTAGAAACATCGGCAACCCGGCGGTACTCGAAGGTCGTACCGCTTTCCTCGCCGCAAAATGCCAGAGTTGCCACGTTCCGAGCTTTACGACGGAAAAGAATTTAAAATTTTCCGAGCTCTCGGGAGTGAAGATCTTCCCGTACACCGATCTGCTCCTCCACGATATGGGTCCCGGTCTCGCCGATAATCGTCCGGATTTCGAAGCGAGCGGGAGCGAATGGCGTACGGCGCCGCTTTGGGCGATTGGGGTGATTCCGTCTGTGAATGGGCACACGCGGCTCCTGCACGACGGACGTGCGCGAAATACGGAAGAAGCCATTCTCTGGCATGGCGGAGAAGCGGAAGCGTCGAAACAAGTATTCTTGAAACTACCTGAAACTAGTCGAAAAAATCTCGTACGATTTGTGGAGTCCCTATGAAATCAATTTTATTCATTCTCCTCTGGGGGAGCAGTTTTAATTCCTTCGCAGCGGAAGAAACGATTCCTCTCCTCACGATTAAAGATCATCAGTTCACTCCGAGTACTCTCAAGGTGAAAGCGGGAGAGCGTTTTAAAATCAAAGTGAAAAACGACGATGCGACGTCTGAAGAATTCGAAAGTAAGACGATTATCGTCGAGAAATTTATCGCCCCAAAGCAGACGATTACCCTGACCCTCGGGCCGCTGAAAGCCGGAGAGTACGAATTTTTCGGTGATTTGCACCCCGCGACCGCGAAGGGACGCCTGACGGCGGAGTAAAGTATGTTCAATGCGATCTTTATTATCTGGCGCGAGTGTTTCGAGGCGGTCCTCATCGTAGGAATTCTTTTTACGTATCTGAAGCGCCAATCGGACTTCGAACACTCTCGAAAGTTCCTCTGGTCGGGCGTGGCGGCGGGTGCCGCACTCAGCGGAATCCTCGCGTGGGGAATTCAACATGCCGAGACCGAACTCCAGGGGAAGGCCCTGGATTCCTTTCAGATTGCGCTCCTTTTTATCGCGGCGGTCCTAATGACCCAAATGTGCGTCTGGATGAAACGTCACTCCCGTACGATTAAATCGGAACTCGAAAAGGGTCTTTCCGATGCGCTCAGTACGAAACACTTAATTGGTGTCGCGTTCTTAGCAATGCTCGCCGTTTCGCGCGAGGGCGCCGAGATTGTTATTTTCCTCTTCGGGATGGGCGTGGAGTCACCGAATTCCCTTCTCGGCGCGGGACTCGCCGGACTCTTCCTCACTTTCCTGACGGCCTTCGCTTTTTACCGTGGCTTGAAGATCTTTAATCCGAAGATTTTTTTCCGGGTTACGACGGTGTTCCTCTTTCTCACCGCATCGAACCTCATCCTCATGGCGACTCGGAAGCTCATCCAGGCAGATTTCCTCCCGCCCCTTCGCGACGGAGTTTGGGATAGTTCGTTTATGCTCGATGAACGGTCTTCATTCGGCCAAGTGGCATCCGCGATTACCGGATACCAAGCAAATCCGCCACTCATGCTCGTTCTGGTCGGTACGGTTTATTGGGTAGTGAGCCTCTGGTTTTTTTTCCGGGAGCCGAATGGGTCTCCCGTACCGGCGTCTCCCCGAACGGCGACCCCGGTCTGATGGCTACCGCTTCACCTTTATCGCCGACGGTTTAATGAGCGTGCGGGTGTTGAGATCGAAGTGAGCTCCGCGGCTCAGCCAGACCTCTGTCAAGGGCCCGGTCGGATCGGATAGGTCGTAAAAGTAGAGAACGACCTGAGAGTCACCGATCACCTCGAGTCTTCCACCTTCACCTATGATGGCTGCCGTCTTTTCGCTGATTCCGATGCCGATATAAGATCGGTCCTGGAGGACGAGGTTACGGAGCCGATTAAAGCGACCGCGCTGAATAAAGTGCTGGTCGACGAAGACCCCCGGGGGCAAAAAGCCTAATCCGTTCGCGACAACGGCCATGTCGGTCCCGTTCGCTAGTTCGACGAGTTTTCCGGTCATCATCATTTTCGGAACGGCGGCCGTGCCGGCACTGGTGCCGACGTAGAGGCCGCCCCGTTCCCGAAACTCCCGAATGGCCGTGGCGATTTCTCGGTCTTCCTCGTAGACCTTTAAAATGCGGTTCTGGGACCCACCCGTAAAATAGAGCGTCGTCGCGGTACGAAGTTCCTCGATAAATTTCCGTTTCGCGGCCGCATCGAAGAGTTCGATCGGTTGGTGGAAAGCCAGTGCCGCCTTACAGAGTTTTCCGTTTTCAGGGTCGTAATCGTCCGGGAAGAACGGAGCGGAGGTTACCGATTTCGGATTAAAAGTAGCAAACTGGGTTCGGAGGAGCTCGAGAGATTCCTTCGGTTGGGTCGTAGCCCAGGG
>JANXTV010000538.1 GCA_025352185.1 Oligoflexia bacterium | reverse complement strand
TAAACGTGATCGGCGGCAGTCAGCGTAAGCCCTACGCCCCCGGCCTTTAGGGAAAGCAGGAGGACGGAAGGTCCCCCGGGCGATTGGAAATCACTCGTAATTTCTTCACGATTCCGAGTTCCGCCGTCGAGTCGCAGATAACTTACGTCTCGCTCGGAAAACTTTTTCTCGATCAGATCTAAAAACGAAGTCCACTGCGAGAAGACAAGTGCCCGGTGACCTTCCGAGATGGAACTCTCGAGGCTTTCGAGTAAAAGGTCGAGTTTAGCAGAAGAATTTGCTACCTGCCCCGGCACGAGTGCCGGGTGACAACTCGCCTGCCGAAGCCGAAGTAAAAGTTCGAGGACATTAAACGGCGCGACCCCTTCTCCGAGTTTCGCCAGAACTTCCCGTCGGGTGGCGGCGAGTACCGTATCGTAGACGGCGCGCTCCTCGGGGGAAAGTTCGCAGACGAGTACGACTTCGGTTCGGGCCGGAAGTTCGGGTGCGACTTCAGATTTTAGGCGCCGAAGGATAAAGGGACGAATTCGTTTCCGAAAACGTTCGGTCACTTCGCGATTTCCATTCGAAATCGGGTCCGCGAACTCCCGAGTAAATTCTTCGAAGGTTCCGAGTAATCCCGGATTCAGAAATTCGAACTGGCTCCAGAGGTCCGAAAGGCGATTTTCGACGGGAGTACCCGAGAGGGTAATTCGAGCGCGGGCGCGAATCGAGTGGGCAGCCTCCGCCGCTTGCGAGCGTGGGTTTTTTATCGTTTGCGCTTCATCGAGTACTGCGAGGTCCCATTCGGAGGTGGTGAACTCTTCCCGGTCCTGCCGAAGGATTCCGTAAGTCACGAGCGTGACGTGCGTTTCCCCTTCGCGGACCTTCACGAGTCGTCGGTCCGCCCCGGCGTAGACGGAAACCGCCAGCCCCGGTCGGAACCGTTCGATCTGGCTCCTCCACGCGTGGATCACGCTCTTCGGGGCGACGACGAGGGTTCGCCCGCGGATCACCGATATTGCCTGGATCGTCTTTCCGAGCCCCATATCGTCGGCGAGGCACGCGCCCATTCCCGAACTCGTAAGAAAATGGAGCCAGTTTACCCCGGTCCTTTGGTAATCCCGGAGATCGGCGCGGAGGTCCTTCGGTAGTGGAAAATCGATTAGGCGGGAGCTGACCTCGAGTTTACGACGAAGGTCTCGTAGTCCGGGAGCCAGTTCGCTTCCCAAACGCTCCGAAAGATCGAGGAGCTCCGGCCGGGCGTACGGGGGTAATTTCCCTCGGCCGACTTTTCGCAGAGAGAGGAGGCGTTCGATTTGCGCGCCGAAGGACTCGAACCAGTCGTACGGTAAGGGCGCAAATCCACCCTCGAGGAGCGGGACGAAGGATTCCCCCCGCGACCAGGCGGAAAGCGCCGCCTCGGGATCCGCACGTTTTCCTGAGGAACTTTTAAACTCCAGCGTGAACGAATCTCCGTCGAGAAGAAAATTCGGAGTGAGTCCGCGTTCAATCTGAAAGTGTTTCGCCCCGGTCCCCCGCTTTTCGATCGAGGCGTCCCCCGCAATTCGGGACAGAAAGTTCGCGGCCACCGCTCCCCGAAAATTCGCGCGACGCCCGGGAACGAGGCGATATTCGGTTTCGAGTCGTCGTACCAATGCCGACTCGGCGGGCACATCCTTTCGCGCGTAAAGGCTCGCATACTCTATACTCGGAACCACCGCGAGTTCCCCGTCGGCACCGGGTTCCATTCGGAGGATAATCATCGGCGCTGAGTCGACCGCGGTCGGAACGACGGCACCGATTCGTTCAACCGGAATTCTTTTTTCGAGCGACGGTAAAAATTCGGTCACGAGCCTCGGACTTTCGGCTTCCGAAAACCACCGGCCCGGTGAAAGGAGAGCAGCCCGTTCGGGCGCCGTTAACCCATCCGAGGTTAAAACCACGAGGCGAGCACCCGCAGGAGTGGGAGCGATCCGGGGTCCGTTCGTAAATTTTTCACCGGCGGTGGCGGCGTCTTGGCCCATTTCGAGGAGTTCGACTCGAAGACCGCGCCGTTCGGCTGTCACGCGGGCGCGGTACTCGGGATCGGGTCCCCCAACTTCGAGCGCCCGATCTTCAAACCGAAGTCCGCCCGGTTGCGAATCGGAAAGCGTACGGAGGTAAGGGAGGAGTCGGAGCCAAACCTCACGACTCGGCGGATTCGCCGACTCGGCTGGGTAAATCTGATCGATCGCAAAATCTTCCTGCGTCGCCTCGAGCGGGGGGCCCGCCACTCGACCGGAAGTGAGTCCGCCAAGGAGAGAAATCAGCGACGTCTGCAGGCGCTCTTCACCGACCGTGCGGACGAGGGCCAGTGCGGCTCCTTCGCGGGCGAGTCGGTAGCGGAGGACACGCTTCGTGGGCGCGTTTTCCTCCGTGACGGCAAAGCCGTTCCGCAGAGCCGCAACCGCGGCCGCTACGTGGAGGCACGGTTCGACTTTCTCATCGCAGTCGCAGAAAACGTCTTCGTCTCCGGGCCAGAACGAAACTTTCTGCGCCACCGGACGGTCGGGTAGTTTTACCCGGAGGAGAATCTCGGTCTCCGAATCTTTTTCAAGCCGGACGGCGCGCGTCCGCGCAAGCGTCAGCCCTCGCGACCAGATTCCGGGAAGGCAGCGTTTCTGGATGTCCGAAAAGAACTCATCGAAGGGGTGTTTACGGGTCGAATCCATTACCCTTCCGAACGTATTCGATTTCGCGCGAAAAACCGAGGAAATCAGGGCTGTTTCTAGTTTTGAAACACTGTTTCAAAATAAGCTGGCCCGGCTCCCCGAAGCGGGGTATTCCTCTTCCATGGACGCCGTGGGCCCCCTCTACCAAATTCAGAAAGAGTTCGACCGCCGCCGAAACGCGAACTCCCTTTATTCCCTCCGGGCCTTTGCCCGGTGGCTCGGGGTCAGCCCCGCGCAGCTCTCCCAAGTCCTTTCGGGAAAACGTCGCCTTAGCCTGAAACACGCCGCGCGTTTCGCCGAGAAATTAGGCCTCTCTCCCAGGGAGCAAGTCGAGTTCCTCTCCCGGCTTACGCCCGAACTCAGGAAATCCCTCGACCGAGTCCACGCCCCCCGCTTTAATGACCTCGCCGTAAATTCGTTTCGTCTCGAGGATGCCGAGGCTTTCCATACGGGCGATCGCTTCGTTCACGATTTTCACCGAAATGCCGAGGCGCCCGGCGATCCACCGAGGATCGCTTTTCGTCTGGGCGAGCTGCGAGAGAGAAAGGATCGCGA
>JANXTV010000488.1 GCA_025352185.1 Oligoflexia bacterium | reverse complement strand
CACCAGGACGGTCTGGTCCATATTTCCCAGCTCTCCTCCACTTTCGTGAAGGATCCCCGGGACGTCGTGAATCCGGGCGACCGCGTGACGATTAAAGTCCTCGAAGTGAATACCGAGAAGAATCAGATCTCGCTCACGATGAAATTTGACGGCGCTCCCGCCTTGAAATCCGCAAAAGCGAATGACGGAGCCGGAAAGAAGAAGCGCGGACGGGGTGGCAACGGCGATTCGGCTCGGGGTGACCGGGCTCCTCGCGAGCGAAAGAAGGCACCGCCGCCTAAAGTTCCTGAAAATCCGAGTCTCGCGATCGAAACCCGCGGCGACGGCGCGTCGGTCATTAACACCGCTTCGCTGAAGGCCGCGCGGGATGCCGCACGTCCGGCCGTTCCGAATACGGGGCTAGCGAAATCCATAAAGCCCGCCGGCCAATCCCACGGGACGAAATCTTTCGGCGGGGGCGCTCCGGTTAAACCAAAAGAACAATTTAAGAATAACCCCTTCGCGGCACTCGCGGGCCTTAAGGGCACGCTGAAACGCTGAGGAGAGCCGGGCGGATGACGAAAAAATCTGCACGGAAAACTTCACGAAAGAAGTTGCCTTCCCGGAAATCGGCGAACGGCGGCCTTTCCGCGTTCGCTAAAGGTATTCGCTTCGCGTCCTGGCATTCAAAACAGCAAGCGGAAACCCTCCGTAAGAATATCTCGCTTTACCAACGGCTCGTTCTGCCCGGGCTGCGCACCCATGCCCGCGCCCTTCCCGGCCAGGCCTTCGATTCCTTTTTCCTCCGCGAGAGCGCGCTCTTCCGTAGGTCCCGCGAACTTTTCCTCACCTATTCGGGCGTGTTCGAATCTCGGCTCGCCTCTTCGCCCCGCAGTCTCGCTTCGGCTGTGCTACTCGAAAATCGGATTCAATATAGCCCGACCGAGGACGAACTTTTATGGATCGCGACGGACCGGAACGAACGAAAGAATGACGAAGGACTTCTGCGCGTCGTTAGTTATTCAACCTCGCTTTTTCACGAACAAAGCCACCGGATCCTCTGGAAAATTCTCCCCCTCCCGAAAGACCGCACTCCCTCCGGGCTTCGGCGATATTTAAACTTTATCGAATCCCTCGTCGTGGGAATCGATATGGCACTCGGAGACGAACTCGGTCCGAGGCTTTCGGCACTAGGCTACCTCTCGGGCACCCTTTATGATCCCGGGACCTACGCGGCGTTCGCCGATCGACGGGAGAAGCGAAATTACCTCCACGTCGCGATTCGCGCGACTTTTCTGGCCCTCGAGTCTTACGCCCTACCTAAAGTCGCGCGCCAGATGAGTACCTGGCTTCCCCTCTGGATTCCGGCCCTACCGAAGGAGGCCGCGCTCCACGCCATTCAGCGCGCCCTTCGTCTGGATGATGCCTTCATCGAAGTAACGAACCCCGCCTGGCAGAAAAAACACTTAAAATCGTTTGCGGAATTCTTAGTCTCACTCGGAAAGCGTGACCGGAAACGGAAACGCGACTTCGAGATTTCTCCCGATCCGGAGAATTGGCTTCAACCTTACCTAGTGATTGAAGCCGTCTTCGATCAGATGGGGATCTAGATGGCGACCCTGAGCTACACGCCGATTGGTCGAGTCCACTCCACGAGAAAAAATCCGACCGATGATTTCTGGGATCACGAGAACGCCTCAATCGAACTCGATCCCGCGCAGTTTTCACCCGAGGCGCTCCTCGGGCTGGTCGATTTTTCGCACGTCGAAGTCCTCTTCCACATGAACCAGGTCGATCCCTCGAAAGTCGAGAAATCGGCGCGGCATCCTCGAGGGAATATCGACTGGCCGAAAGTCGGCATCTTCGCCCAGCGAGCGAAAAATCGTCCGAACCCGATCGGGACCACGGTCTGTCGCATCATCGAGTGCGCGGGACTGACCCTCACGCTAGAGGGGTTAGACGCCGTCGACGGTTCGCCGGTCATTGACTTAAAACCCTGGGTGGCCGAATTCGCACCGCGTGGAAAGACTTTCCAGCCGAAATGGATCTCCGAACTCATGGAAAAATACTGGAAGTGAGTTTTAGATTCCGTCGGAGTTAATCGCGGTCGCCATTCGCGGCTGACCGAAGAAACCACGCCGGATCGACTCGGGAAGACGGGAAATAGCCCGTAGGTTCGTGGCCGGCCAGATGGTTAAAAATGGGGCTCCCCGCGAATAAAGATCCGTCCAAGTCTCGACGGAAACGCATTCTCGGCGACTTCCCTCACTTACGGAGCTCGGGCGAGAAATACAAATATTTGCCGGATCTTTTTCGATACTCGGACTCCGGCATAAATCCATCAGCGAGAATCCATCACTATCTTCGGGAAGACATGGTTCGAGGACCTCTCCGAACACGTTCCGGTAACGAGGTACGGCAGCCGTTACGCTCGTTTTCTGGAATACCGAAAATCCGGCGTAAGTCAGGAAAATTAACGCCCCGAATGAAAAGATTCGACGCCGTAAGGCGTTCGGGGAAAAAATACCGGTCCCGTTGCGCCGGTCCGTTCGGAGTTTTCGTTTCCCCGCGAAATAGAGCCGGTAGAACGGACTCGATTTCTTCGCGACGCTAAAGAAGCCGTCCTCGGGAAAAATATTTGCGCGGAAGATTCGGAAGATGTTCTCCTCAAATCCATAGTGCGTATCCGTGCCGACGGCGAAGGCATAACCTTTTCGATTCGCAGTTTCCGCATCCGCCTCCGAGTGATTCCCGTAGGCGTAAGCGTAAGAATGGATCTCCGTCCCGAATTCCTGCTCCAGATTCGCCTTCGACTGCGTAAATTCGTGTTCCCGGGCCGCAATCGAAAGTGAATCGAGTGACTCATGACGAAGCCCGTGGCTCCCAATTTCAAAAACTCCCTCGCGCGCGACGGCCTGGCGATCGGCCGGACCCATGAGTTCGAGTGCCGGTTCGCTCGGGTCGACGCGGGTATCCCATTCATTTTCACGTAAGGTTTTATCGCCCAGGAGATAGAGAATCGCTCGCATTCCGCGTTTTCGGAGTAGAGGCGTGGCCAGTCGGATGGAGTCGCGGTAGCCGTCATCAAACGTCAGGAGGACCGGACGCTTCGGAAAGGAAATTTTTCCTTCGCAAGCGGCAATCAGGTCGGAAAAGGTTATGCCCGTTCTCCCGAAGATCCGGAGATACCCTAAGATTCGATCGAACCGCCGCACGTCGATAAAAGTCCGGTGCTTCGATTCGAACTTCCCATCGACGACCTTATGAAACATGAGCGACGGTATCCCGAAGCGATACTTTTTTCCGAGGATCGCCTGGCGATAAACGGAATCGATTTGCCGTATCGTTTCCGTTTCGGAAAGGTACCGATGGAGATCTTCCGGTTGGAGGTCGAACTGGATATTTCCCATGAGACCGGACCGGAGCTGGGTCCAGAGTTCTTCCGTGGGCCACCACCGACCCGACTCACGATCCGCCCCGACGTCTCCGAAATTAGAAAGCAGGGATGTCCTTAACGAACTACGAGTAATCCAACCGACGGGCTTGTACTCTCCGAATCCAAAAACTCGCTTACCCGAATAAAGCGCTTCAATCGCGATTCGCCCGGCGCCGATTACGAAATCCACTTCCTTAAACTCGGTCGCCAGGTGCGGCGAATGTCCGAAGAATCGTGCCCGATTCGGATACGCACTCAGGAAGTTTTCCACCGAGCGACGATCGGCGGGAGAAAGCCGATCGATCGCCCCTCCCCCGATGAGAACTTCGAGCTTCGGAAACTCCGCCATGAGATCGGGGAGGACTTCGCGAACGAGCATGCCCCAGATCTTCCCTTTGGGTCCGGACATCCGTCCGATGAGACCGAGACGCAATTTTTCCGACTGACTCGTGTCACTCCACGGATATTGGTCCCGTTCGATAAAGTTCCGAATCAGATCCACTTTCTTCGGCGAAATTCCAAAGTCATTGACGATGTGATCGCGAATATGACCGCAGATCGCGATGATGCGTTCGCCGTAGACATCGTTCTGTTTGAAGCGGGTGTGCCAGTGTTGGCGTCCGTGAATTGTGGAAACGAGAGCCGGACCAAACAGAACGGCAATTCGGGATACCCAGCTTGCCGCGCGGGAATGGGCGTGAACGACTTGCGGCTGGAACTCCCGGACGACTTTCCGAATCGAAAGGATATTCGCAATCCGGTAACGAAACGACCGTCGATCAATCGGCAGGGAAATAAAACGAGCGCCTTCGGGAACTTCGAGGGAGAGCGTATCGGAGATCATCCAGACATCGTGGCCCGCCTTCAGCTGGCGGCGAACGAGCGAGATGGCGTATGCTTCCGCACCGGTCAGCTCGTTCTGCGATAGAATGTGGAGAATCTTCATCACTAAATCCTAACCGATTTGGGCGGGAAATAAAGCCAACGCGGAAAAATTCCGCAAAAAGAGAGTTAGATAATGACTCGCGTTAACCAGATGAGCTCCTTCTCAGCCTAATTCAGGACGAGATCGACGTCGGGAATGGGGGCGTCGGTAATTCTCCAGGTAATCTGGGCGTCAGCCGAATTCCAGATACCGTCTTTCGCGATCGAAAAGGGGGCCGGGTGCTGGAGGTGCTTAAACTTATAGGGATGGAGGAGCGCCAACTTAAAGGGATCCATTTCCGCCCCCTCACTTTCAATCACGACGCGCGGCCGGATTTTCATCTCTCCCACGAGCGTCTCGATTTCATTCAGAACGGCCATGACAATCGCTCCGGTCCCAAGTTTCGCGTCCCGGATGCGAAACTCACGATCTTCGGCTACCGCCCGCGCCAGCGAAGTGGCTAAAGCCATCTGCTTAAAGTCGACGGGTACTTTTCCGTCTACGGCATAAATGATTTCGCCGGTCGAAACTTTTTCTATCGTGGAACCGCCGGTCGCGGTTTCCCTAATTCTAAAGTCGCCGAGCTCCCGTGGAAATTCTTTCCGTTCCCGTTGCGGCTTGGGCTTCTTCACCGGGTTATCCAGATCGTCGGCCGCGAGTACGCCACGCCACTGGAGGTAGTACTGTACGAATCGATCTTCGAAAATGGCTTCGCGCATTTCCCGCATCATGCGGTGATAGAAATAGAGATTATGCTGGCCGATTAAATTCCATCCGAGGACTTCCCGGGACCGAATGAGGTGCTGAATGTAAGCGCGGTCGTACTTCGCGCACGTCGGACAGTCGCAGGCCGGGTCGATCGGCCCTTTTTGCATTCGGTAAATTCCGCGGCGTAGGACGACTTTCCCGCGGGATGTGAACGCGACTCCCTGCTGCGCGAAAGCGGTCGGTAAAATACAGTCGAACATATCGATTCCACGGTGGACGGCTTCGAGGAGATCGATCGGCGTACCGACCCCCATCAGGTACCGAGGCAAGTGGGTCGGTAAGTAAGGCGTCGTCGCCCCGACGATTCGCTCACGTTCTTCGCGGCCTTCGCCGACGGCGAGTCCTCCGACGGCAATTCCGTCGAATCCGAGGGTACTCAGATCCTCGGCCGATTCTCGTCGAAGGTCTTCGTAACACGCACCCTGGACGATTCCGAATAAGGCGGCGGGGTTATCCCCCCGCGCTTCGAGCGAACGACGCGCCCATCGGTGCGTCCGCTCCATCGCGGCCGACGCCCGAACCTTATCCGAAGTGGAATCGATACATTCGTCGAGCACCATCATGATATCGGAACCGATCGAACGCTGGGCCGCAATCGAAGCTTCCGGGGATAGGTGGATAGACTGACCGTCAATCGGGGATTTAAACCACGCCCCCTCTTCCTTCATTTCCCGTAGCTTCGGGAGCGAGAAAATTTGGTACCCGCCCGAATCAGTGAGTACCGATCGGGGCCATTTCATAAACTCATGAATTCCGCCGAAGTGCTCCATGACGTCGAGGCCGGGACGCTGAATTAAATGATAGGTATTCGCGAGAAGAACCTGGGAACCCGAATCGAAAAGCGTTTCCGTCTTCTGCGCCCGCACGGTCGCGATCGTCCCGACGGGCATAAAGAGCGGAGTCAGAACTTCGTTATGGAGCGTACGAAAGCGCCCGGCTCGTGCCGCCGAATCCTTCGCCGTTTTTTCGAGTTTAAAATTAAGGCGCGACATCAGTTTATGGGCACTTCCGGAGAAGACGTCGACGTTCCGTCGAGGAAGGGGTGTACTTCTTCGCCGATCAGGCAACGGACGGCGTATGCGGCGGCGGCCATGCCGAAGGAACCGGTAACGAATCCCGCCGAGCCCATGATGATATTTCGGTTATCGCATTGGAAAAAAGTATTATCCCCTTGCGGGCAGACACATTTAAACCCTTTGCCATTATCGTACTTCAACTCGGACGGCATGATGGGCGCCTCCGAACTAAAGACGGCAGGGATGCCGAACTTCCCTTTCGCCGAAAATCCGTATTGCTGCCGGAGGATCTGACGGACGGCGCGGGCGAGCGGATCGATTTCGGTTTTACCGAGGTCGGTTACCGTGATCCGGGTCGGGTCGAGTTTTCCTGAGGAACCCATCGACGTAATCACCGGAATCTTTTCCCGATGGCAGTACGCGAGCAACATACATTTCGGGGTGATGCTGTCGATCGCATCGATTACAAAGTCGGGTTTTTTTCCGGCAATCTCGCACGCGAAAATTTCGTCGCGAGAGTCATTATTAAAGAACCGAAGAACCGGAATGATTTTCGCGGACGGATTAATCTTCGTGAGTCGCTCGGCAACCGCCGTCGCCTTCTGGGTTCCGACGGAACCCTGAAGGGCGTGCAGTTGACGATTAAAATTCGTGATACACACTTCGTCGAAATCGACGAGAGTAAGGGTACCCACCCCCGAACGCGCGAGCATCTCGGCTGCCCAAGAGCCGACGCCCCCGAGCCCGATCACCATCACGTGCGAGTCCATGAGTTTTTTCATTTTCGCATCACCGACGAGGCGACCGATACGGTCAAATCGTCGGTGGAGTTTATAATTTTCCAGTTCGGCTTCCGACCAATCGCGGTCCACCGGAATCTGGGTGGGCGACGAAGCCACCCCGCTCACGGATAGGCTCGACGGAGAAACTGCGGTGAGATCGTTTTCTAAATTCATGGTATTTTAAAAATCCTTTTCACCGTATCTCGGGAGGAATTCAGAATCGTTTCCCGCGTCACTCCCCGCAGCTTCGCGACTTCGTCGGCGATGCGGAGGAGGTTCAGCGGTGAATTCAGTCCCGACTCGCCCGCGGGGGGCTGATCGGGAGCATCGGTCTCGATTACAAATTCTGTGGCCCCTAGCGTTACCATGGTCTCCCGCATTTTTTCAAACGCGGATCCTCGGCCCCGGGTCAGGACGGGAGCGGAAATGGAGGGAGTGAGCCCCAAGTCCAGATAAGCCCTCGCCGTCTCGAGGTCTCCCGAAAACGAATGAATAATTCCCGTCCAGGCCCTAGCTCCACTCGTTAACGCATCGCGTTTTTCTTCCCTTAGAATCGCGATCGCTCGTTCGTGGGCGCGCACGACGTGGAGAACTAAGGGCCGCCCGAATTCCCGGGCGAGGCGGAGGTGCGACCGAAAGGCCGCCTCCTGAACCGGACGAACCGCCTCGGAAAAATTCGAATGGAAATCGAGACCGGTTTCGCCAATCGCGATTCCACGGTCGGCTCCCTCGTTCGAGAGTTCGCGGCGCAACGATTCGAGCCCTTTGCTGATTTCAGATTCCGTCGCGCGGGAGATCCACCAAGGATGTAAACCAAACGAATGGAGAAACGTTCCCGGGAATTTCTGCGCGACCCGCTTCTGCTTTTCCCATTCGAGCGGATCCACTCCCCCGAGTACGAAACGAGAAATACCGGCCCTGGCCGCGCAGGCGACGATCTCCGGAAGTTCCTTCTCTATTCTTATGTCGGTTAAATGCGCGTGCGCATCGATCCAGTTCGAGGAGAGCGAATCCATATTTCATTCTCATACGTCACCGGGGACACACTAGCTACCGTGACATTCGCCGGATCCTGACTGGCGATCGAACCTTAGTCAGAGTGTCGAAAAAGACCCCCGGGGTTTACGCATACTTAGCTCTCCCCGAACTGGCACCGGACTTGAACTACTTAGAGGCATGGGAACGCTTAAATACTTAATTCATGGAATGGTTGTCGCCACTGCTTTCGGAGGGATTCCCTCCGTGGCTGACGCTTCTAAGGCCTCTAATACGACCCGAATCGCTCACATGAAAGAGCTTCTCGGCGGCGTAAACTATAAGAAGAGCGCGGCCCGCAAATCGGAATCCCTCTCCGACATCACCGACTTCGTAGAATCCATGGTGACCGAGTGGCTCCCCGAAAAATTTGAAAAGAAATCCCGAAGCCTCGCGAACGCCATCGTACGCGAGTCTGATAAATACGGGTTTGACCCGATCTTCATCATGGCCCTGATCCAAAACGAATCCCGGTTCAACCCGGAGATGCGCGGTAAGCACACCGAAATCGGTCTGATGCAAGTAAAGCCTTCGACCGCATTCTGGATCGCAAAGAAGATGAGCCTGAAGTATAAGGGCGAAAAAACCTTACTCGATCCGGTTGGAAACGTAAAAGTCGGAATCGCTTTCATGGCGATGCTCCGTGACCAATTCGATTCACATAGCCGCCTCTATATCTCGGCTTATAATATGGGCGCCAAAAAAGTTCGCCAAATCGTCGCCGACGATCGCATGCCGAAAGAATATGTCCAAGCCGTGATGAAGCGATACGTTGCGATCTATTCGGCTTTCAACGACGACGATTCGGATGATCTGGAGACGCTGACCGAGAACGCTCTCAACCGAGTACGCGAAGCTACCCGCGCCGTCGCTTCGAACTAAGATTTTACGACTCAATTTAAGACTAGGCTTTAGCCGTCTCGGCGTTCGTACCCTGGAGCGGATATTCTTTTCCTAAGTACGAGATGATCTCTGACGACTCGTACATCCAATGAGATCCCGCCTTCGAGTCAATCCGCAAACACGGACCCTGGTCGATTTTCCCACCGGCGAGGAGTTCCTCCGCCGCGACCGGATCGCGTTTAATATCCTTCATCCGCACGTGCAGACCTCGCCGCAGGATTTCTCGCCGAACCTTTACGCAAAATGGACACGCCTCGAGTTGGTAGAGAGTGAGGTGCGCGGTAGCGGCATCGAGCTTTCGCTGCTCTTCCGGCGTCCGAAACGGAGGCCGCGGAGCCGTCATTCGATCGAACTTCAGGATGAAAAATCCGAGGAGGGGACGAATGAGTTTAAAGAAAAGGCCCATGGATGAAGTAAATCCGAGTGCCCCCACTGCGTCAAGCTCGTTGCCCGTACCTTCCGGTATTTAGTTCGCGCGCACGACCGGACTAAACCAAAGCTTACAACGCTCAAACTTATCGGAAATAAAATCTTCCGCACGCATCAAACCGGCCTTTAGACTTCGCGCCATCAGTCGAGCCTGGTTAAAACTCTTCTGCCCAAACCCGATCTTTTGGGCGCCGCCTAAAAATTTAAAGATACGCTCGTTGGGTACGCCGATCTTCTCGCCTAGCGCGATCTGCCGATTTGCGGCCATCACCCAGTGGATTACGGAAATCGGTAACGGAAGTCCGCGGAGTTCGAGTTCGGCAATCAGACGCACGAACCGATCCATTCGTTCCGGCGCGGCGGAGAATATTTTCTTCAGCTCACCTTCCTTAAACAGAGATTCCGAACGGGGACCGATCCACTTCCGAATCAGCCGGTCCGCGGAAGCCGGAGACTCCCCGCCGCCGACAATGCGTAGGAACTCCACGGCTTGATCTCGCTCCGCGTTCGTGATGTCGACCGCCTGGCCGAAATCGAGAATCTGGACCCGGCGAGTGGCCACGTCGATTAAGACCTGCCCATCGTGGAAATCCGGGTTCGCGTGGGTCATTACCGGAAATGGCTTTCCTTCGGTATCCATACCGAGAAGAATATCCATCTCTACCCGACTCATCGCGCTCATTGCGGATTTATAATTTTCCGGGTCGGTTCGGTAAAGTTTCTTCGCCGTGACCCCTTTCGCCTTCTCCATAAAAATTCCACCGTTTTCCACCCGATGCGCAGAAATAGATTCGATCTTCCAGCCATTAATGATCCGCTTATAACGGGGCT
>JANXTV010000480.1 GCA_025352185.1 Oligoflexia bacterium | reverse complement strand
CGAGTCAAACGGCCTCATGGTCTTTACCCGGGAATTCCATGTAGCGCAGGGGGAGTGCTGCCGTTCGAAGTGTCGCCACTGTCCGTATGGATTTAATCCCGAGGCGATTCCTACACCCGAATGGGTGAGTCGCCGGTACGCGGAAAAAGAAGAAAGCACGGAAGAATGATGCGCGTCCTTTCCCTGATCGCTTCCAGTACCGAAATCGTCGCGGCCCTGGGTGCGGAGAATCTCCTCGTCGGTCGTTCCCACGAATGTGATTTTCCCCCGTCCGTGAAAACGCTCCCCCAGGTCACCCGTCCGTCGTTTCCGACGGGTGGAAGTTCCGCCGAAATCGACCGGGAAGTGAAGCGACGGGTCCGGGATGCATTATCGATTTACGAAGTCGACCGCGCGAAGCTAGCGGAGGTAAAACCGGATATTATCCTCACCCAAACTCAGTGCGAAGTGTGCGCCGTGAGTTTAAAAGACGTCGAAAAAGCCCTCGCGACCGAACTCGGCGTTCTCCCCGAAAATTCGCCTACGATCGTCTCCCTCTCCCCGAATTCGCTCGCGGATATTTTCGAGGATATCCGTAAAGTCGCGCGGGCCCTACGGATCGAACCTCGCGGGGAAATGCTTATCGCGGAATTTCGTGGGCGAATGAGTGCGGTCACGCGCGTGACGAAACGAATTGTGGCCGAGAGTTTTCGACCGAAAGTCGCGATCATCGAATGGATTGAGCCCCTGATGGCGGCGGGGAACTGGATGCCTGAGCTCGTGACGGCGGCCAGCGGTGAAAATCTTTTCGGTGAAGCGGGAAAGCATTCGCCTTGGATGACGATGGAGGCGCTCGTCGCGTCGGATCCAGACGTAGTGGTGATTTCTCCGTGTGGATTCGATCTCACCCGCACGAAACAGGAACTCCATCTCCTCACGGAAAATCCAGCCTTTCGTGGACTTCGGGCATTTCGGGAGGGGCGAATCGCCATCGCGGACGGGAATCAGTACTTTAATCGACCGGGACCCCGTACGCTGACCGCGCTCGAAATCCTCGCCGAAATCCTCTATCCGGGAAGGGTCGAATTCGAGCGCCCCACCCTTCCCGACGGTTCGCGCGGATTCGAATGGGTCGAGACGGTTCTCTAGCCCCATTTCCGTGATCGACGAGGGGGCCGTAGGGCTGCATGCTGATAGATCTCAATCCCGATTTAAAGGTGTTGGAAGATTTTTCCCGTCGGTGGGCTCTGGGCGCTCATGTCCCAAGCGATACCCGCACTCGCATTCCAGGTCTCGGGAATAAACTCCCCTGAAGGATTGCGAATTTCTCGGTCGTGCGTTCTCACGAGCCACGCGTGCATGAGGTCAGGATCCCAGAAGAATCCCTTTTCGTGCGGCTCATTTTCCTGGGCCCACCGATCGGCTCGGCGGATGACATCTATGACGGAAACCTTTTTACCCGTGATGGGCCCGCCGATTAAATCATGGGGAATGTTAAAGTGCCGCGTCCATTCCCGGCGGAACTCATTGCTTAAGATACCGGCCGTTTCGAGGAAGCTCGCGGCGAATGCCGAGCATCCGGAGCCCTCGCCGCAGAGGGGACGATTCTTCATTCCGTAATAGGCGTCGTAATTATTTTTCTTATAGGCCTCGAGGTACTCGCGGAGACGCGCATTCGTTTTCTCGTTCGTCGCGACGCGGAAGTAGGAGAGCCAGCCCGGTTTAAGTGACCTTTTTTCGAGTTCCGGGATGAGCTTTTCTTGTTTCTCGAGCGCGCCCTTAAAATTATGGAGAAGAATTCCCAGTCCGTATCCTCCGAAGAGTACTTCGCGGCGGCCTTCGTTCTGGAGGAGCTGGGTCATGCCCGTGAGGAAGAATCCGTCGGGAGACCGCACGAGGATCGTCACGTGCCCGATTGCGCGAGGACGACCGAGAAGTTTATTCCGCGTGGTCGTATAGGTTAGCCCTTTCGGGTTCATCCAGTTTAGACCCGGTGACGGGTAGAAAAAGAGAACGAGTTCGTGCGGAGTTTTCGCGGGAAAATCGAATTTCATACTCACTAGAGGACCTCTAAACAAAACGACGCGATCGCCGTCGGGATCAGGGCGGCTAAAAAAAGCCGTCCGGGACGAATGCCTTCGTCGCCAAAATGCTCCCTCAGTATACCGTATCCCGCCGGATTTGGCGCATTCGCAATCACGGTTAACCCGCCTCCGGTTACGGCTCCCGCGACGAGCGCCTGCTTTAAATTCGCGGCGAGGTTAGGTACCTGGGCCCCGAGATAGGTCAGGGCCGCGTTATCGGTGATCGCCGTTAAAAATGTGGCGCCGAAATAGAGCGGGTACTGCGTAAGCGAGGTGATGAATGGCGACAGCCACCAGGACTGGGGTTTTCCGAGGACAACGAGGCCGGCGAGGAAAAAT
>JANXTV010000460.1 GCA_025352185.1 Oligoflexia bacterium | reverse complement strand
GACTGAGGTCATGGCTGGTCGCTACGGACTTCGAAGGGACGACTTCGATTTTCCCTTTGCGGCCACGGGAGTGGTATTCGAGAGAGTCTTCGTAAATAGACATAGGTCCTCATAAGCTCACACACGACGCACCGCGCTTAGAAATAAAAAGAAATGAAAACGTCTCTTGAAATCGAAGGGTTGCCCTGCCGTTTTCGAATGTGGCACACTCTAAAGGAATGCAACGCACTATCGGGGCACGAAGCCCCTCCATTGGCAGTACCCGTGGACCCATTCGGAAGGGCTCCCTCGCGATCGCGGCACTCGTCGGTGCACTCCTCCTCGGCGAGAACGCACATGCCACTTCGGTTTTTCGATTCGAAAACCGTCGGGAAAATCCCGGCGGCTTCCGATTCCTACCCGAGATCGGTAGTCTCGCGACCTCCGATAACTACGATGAAAAGGGCGCGAAGGCGAAAGTTCCGTTCCTCACCTCGTATAAAAAAACTTACCTCGATCTCACCGGTGTTTACGGGGTGAATCAAAACCTCTCGCTCTTCGGACGCCTCAGCATGGCGTCGGTCTCGTACGACACGACTACGATTACCGGAAGCGGATCGGGACTCACCGAACAAGCGATGGGAATTAACTATCGCCTCTGGGAATCACCCGCTGCACGGGGCCGGGCCATCGATTTCCAATTCCAGCTCGATATCCCTCTTTACGATAACGTTTCCTCGCGTACTTCGAGCCCACGCCAACCCCTGCGCGGTGACGGAACACTCGACATCACGCTCGCCGCCTTTGGGACGAGTCCCATCTACCAAGGATCCGGCACCCGGTTATTCCTCATTGGCGGATTCGGACTCTCGATTCGGAATAATTCCTATTCGAAGGCGATTCCGTACCAACTCCAAATCGCCGGAATTCCGGATCGTACCGGAATACTCTACCGACTCGGATTTCACGGTTATAAGTCGATGACGTCTCCCACGGGCGCCGCGACCGATTTTTCTCCGCAGGCCCAGTCGACCGTAGGGATCGTGGATCCGCAGGACGCGGGATCGAGCTTAATCGTCGATGCTTTAAATTCCTCCTACATGCAGTTACGAGCCAGTCTCGGCTACCAGTGGAATCCTATCGGCGACCAACTCTCGCTGACTTACCTCATGCCGATGTCGGGAACTTCGACCGCGGCCATCACCGGAATTCTAATCGGGGCGCAGTTTCGTTTCGGAGCGGCCCATAAGGCGGCAGCCCCCGGGACGAATCCGACTTCAAGCGGGGCAAAACCTAAGCTCGCCTACGATCTTGCCGGCCGGGTAAAACAGGCGAACGACCGGCTGAATCTGATTAAGATCGATAAGGGCGAAGTCGACGGAGTGGAAAAAGGAAACATCTTCGACGTTTACCGCACGAATCCGGATGGTACGCAGGGCGATCTCATTGCCCGCGGAGTCGTTACCGGGGTCACCGAGAACGAATCGGTCGTGAACCTTCGCCAGTATAAAAAAGAAGTTTGGGTCCAAGCCGGATTTATCGCCCGCCGGATCGCTCCCCAGAAAAAACCGTAACTCGATTGAAGGAACTGCAATGAAAAATAAAATGGTTGGCCTCTTTCTCCTCGGACTCCTCTCGGCCTCGTCTACGTTTGCCGCTAAGTTCGCAAACCAGTTTTCTGAGTTCGAGCTCCCTCCGGGATGGGCATGTAACTTAGAAGGTGCGGAATGGGTCTGTCAGAATCAGGATCCCGCGAAACGAAAAGAGGCGATCATCGTTCTCGCCGCGAAATTAAAAGGCGACCAAGATTCCCTCGACCAGTACCTGACGTACCTAAAGTCGACGAAGACGTTCACGAGCGTAACGGGTAAACCGATGAAGTCGGAACCGAGGTACGCGAAATCCATTAATTTAAGCGGACACCCATGGGCCGATGCGCTCCACCTCGAATCCGAAATTCCGGGCTTCTATACGCGCTACCTCGCGACCGTGAAGGACGACATCGGAATTCTCGTTACCTATTCGATCGTGAAGTCGAAGTACCAGGATTACTTAAAAGACTTCGACGCCATGGTGAACACTCTAAAAGTTTTCCGGAAGGCCGGCGGTGTGAACACGAATACGCAAGGGAGCGTGATGCAAGCCGTGACCATTCCGACGACGATGACCGATACGACGGTTCTCGGCGGCGTAAATCCGAATGGTGCGGGGGATGCAACTCTGAAGCCGAAAGAAAAGGCGAATGACGATCTGATGCTCTACGGGATCATCGGCGTCGCCGCCGTCGCCTTCCTCATCATTAAAAAGAAGAAGCGATAACCTTCCTGCTCGGGAAATCGATTCACACTGCGCCACGTATTTGACACGTTCGGCGTTCATTTAGGTATGCCCAC
>JANXTV010000448.1 GCA_025352185.1 Oligoflexia bacterium | reverse complement strand
GAAACGTTTCGCCGCCGTGCCCGAATCCGTACCGGAAGGGCTCGTGACTTCGACCCCGTTTAAAGAGCGAGAAAATCCTCCGACCGAGATTTTTTCAGCACCGAACTTAGTCCGGGGGAAAAAATACGAAGAGGCGGAAGTTTTAAGTACCCTTCACGAACTTCGACGGGAATCCTCCCGCTCGGTTTCTGCCCTCCTCCTCGACCGTGATCATCGCCTCCTCGAATGGGCTTGGAATACGAACGCGACGATTAAGAATCGCCACGCCGAATGGAACCTCTGCGAGGCGTTCGGGCAATTGCTCCCGGCGGGATCCCGGCTCTGGGTCACCTTAAAACCCTGCCGAATGTGCGCGGCCCGAATTTGGGAACAAGCCGCCCGGCCGGCAGACCTTCGGGTAATTTACATCGAGAATGATCCCGGCCCCCACGCCCAGGAAACCCTCCTCGACACTCACTCAGCCGCGAGGCGACACTACTTCGGGAAGGATTCTCCGCATTCGGGAATCGAAATCCTTGCCCAGTACGCTGCACTGCGGTAATACGCGCCCATGAAGTCATCCGCACTCGTTCTATTCGCCGTTGCCTCTCTCCTTTCCCTAGCCGCGTTCGCCGGTCCCGGCGATCCGATTTTACTCTCCCGTCCGGTCGCGATTCAGATTCGGAAATCCGTAGTCCATAAGGCGAAAGATGTTCGGTCCCTCGAAATCGCGAACTTTGTTCGGATCAACCTCGAACAAAAGTGTGAAACCGCCCTTCCTTCCGCCTACGGGACACCAAAACTACAAAAGCGAGTGGGCCGCGATTCGGAAATCAGCCCTTACGAAGTCGGCCCGGGCGAAACGAATATTAACTGCGAACTCGACGGGGCTTACTACATCTGTGCTGCCACCTGCACCGCTTCGGGCGGAACGGTCGACTGAGATCTATTAACTATATGATATTAATGGTTTTTTATTGGTCGGCTCGTCTAATATTATTAATGGACTAAAATAGTCAGTTAATATAATGTCCGCGGCTATGTTGAAGCACTCCCTCCTCATCTGCGTTGTCTTGGGTCTTTCTACCTCCGCCTTTGCCGACCGCGGATCCCACCGCGACGAAAAATCGATTTGGAAAAATCCGCCCACCGACTGCATCGAAAACCTCGTCCAGCCGGACTGGAATCCGAACGACTGCGAAGACCTTTCGAAGGCGACCGACCTCGATCGGGGTGACTTCTGGGGCGGCAAATATAATTTCTGCCGCGCTCGGGAGGCCATGAAGCGTGAGGCAGCCCACGCCGGAAGTGTTAAAAACTCCGCGGTAAGAACCGCGAGTGTAATCGCCACTGCCCACGTCCGAAGGGACGAAAAAATCGCCTTGATCTATGCGGCGGCAAATCGTTACGAAGTTCCGCCCCAGATGGTTTTCAATGCTCTCAATAACGAGTCGCTCACGAGTGAAGTCGGGATGCTCCGAGATTTCGATAATTACTCATGCGGGACAGGTTCTTTAAATTTAAACCAGTGGTGTAAGTGGGGGCTCTCGCTCACGGAAGCAGAACGGATCACTCTCGGATTTCCGGAAAACCTCGCTTGTGACGATGATAAAATTACCTCGGCGCTCATTAAACCCCTCTTTTTTCGTCTCGTTCCGGAAGCGGAGAGCGACCTCTTCGGCGCGTATCTTCTGAATCCAAAACGAATTGCGGAAATTCCAGAAAATGAAATTCTAGCGTCCCTGCCGCCCGCTTCGGAATCAACCCGAGCGGACCAGCTCACCCTAATTCGATCCTATACCAGTCACTGTGCCGACCTAGTTTACGCCATTCCAGCGGCCGCGCATATGCTTCGCGATACTTTCGACACGATCGTGCCGAAAGCCCTCCGGAAACGCGAGAGATACCACGGACGCCAGCGACCTGATTTTGCGAAAACGTGTTCACAGCCCTATACGTCGAAGTATTACCCATTCCACACGGGGTGGGTTCTCGCCTACGCCATCCATAATATCGGTGAAGAGGCGATCGAAATTCTAAACCACTACTACACAAACGAAAACGGAAAGGTCGAATACCCGAAGGACCTTTCTCCGCAAAAAATGATGCATGCGATTTACTTCGGCGGGAAATACGACGCCGTAAAGAACCAGGTCATCATCGATGATCCAGACGACCGGACCCAAACGAAGGCCATCGACTGGCTCTGGCCGTGCGATGCGAGCTTTAACATTAAGAACCTGATTCACCATTCCATGCCGGACACGTCTCCCCTTTTCAATGAAGGCTCCGCTGACTGCAACGCCGGCCCGGATTCCGCCCGTCGCACGTTCGAGGGCCGGGCTCGTTTCGAAGTCGACGCCGCGGCCGAAAAATAGCTCGGCGCGGCCGCGCACCAAGCGTAACCGCTTCCAAAACCGTTCGATATCTGGTCCGGGACCGCATAAGCTCTCCGTATGAAACTCGCTCCGATTTTCGTAGGGATATTTTTTCTTTCCACCCTTTCGCCTTTCCTCGCGTTCGCGAAATACGGCTTTCCCCATCAGGAATTCGTGCCCCTCGCTCGCGTGATCTCGAATCTCGAAGCCCGCCTAAAAAAAGATGCGGGTAATCTCGAGGTGAAGACGCACCTCGCCCGCGCCTACGCCATGGCCGCTACCGTGACTACCGAAGGAGTCGATGTAAACGCCGGTTCCGATAAAACGGGGGCGTCGATTGCCGTTCCCCCCCTCGCTTCGGCCGTGCCCGGAAAAGTTACGGGCGTCGGAAAGATCGACGACGAAGTCACCTTTTCGAGCAGCCTCTGGCACCAACGTAAAAAAGTTAAAGACCCAAACGACCTCGGCGGCGCCGAAATCTACCAGCGGGAAATTCGCCTCGAAGGAACGGCGGCGGCGAAGGGGAAACTCGAGAAGGCGATTTCTCTTTTTTCCGAAGTTTTAAAAAGTGATGCGACCCAACCGCTCGCTCGAATCGGGCTGGCCTGGTGTTTAGAACGCGAAGGAAAAAAATCGGAGGCGATCGTCGAATACCGAAAGTCCTTCGATTCTTCGATAATAACGGCCCACTGGACCCCAATCGGCCAGACGCTCGCGCAGGAGTCCGGGAGCTACCTCCTCGCACTCCTCGATCCGGTAAAAGATAAACCCGAGATCGCGGAGATTCAGAAAAAAATCGCGACCGCGCACCAACAGCCCGGAATGATCAGTCCCATCCTGATCCCCCTTGGACGGGAAAGAAATCTCCCGGCGCTCGTAAATCCACGGGCGAGAGTGAAATTCTCTCTCG
>JANXTV010000524.1 GCA_025352185.1 Oligoflexia bacterium | reverse complement strand
ATTCTTTCGCAACGTCGCGAACGAGTCCACCCATGACCACGGTATCTCCGTCGGCGACAACCACCTGGGTCTTCGCCGTACGGGAAATCGTGGCGAAGGCCTGGTCTTCGAGCGCTTTCGGAAGCGAGCGACCCGAGAAATCCTGCAGTTTCGCTTCAATTTCGAGTTTCACGAAGTTCGAGAGTTTATTGATCGCGGGCTTCAGTTTAATCGAAATCGAAACGTCTTCTTTTGTCGTTCCGGTAGAGACGGTACCGTTCGATACGGTCTGGCTAAGTACCGGGATCTTTTCGGCCGACTCGAAACTCGCCTCGACGTTATCGAGGGTGAGAATCTGCGGAGTAGCGAGCACGGTTGCATTACTGTTCGTCTGGAGAAATTTAATGAGTCCCTGGACGTTCGCAATCTGGACCGTTTGGCCGCCGGCGGTAATCGACTTTGTTCCACCCGACGTGAATCCGATGATAGCGCCCCCGGCGCTTAACGGATTTTGAATAAAGTTTGCGAGATCGCTGTTCGGAAGGGAGCCGAGACCGCTCGATGGGTTCAGGATGTTCGCCGAAAAATCGAAGTTCTTTTCGAGTCCGATTTCCATGATGTAGACTTCGGCGTAAACCTGGTCGCGAGGAATGTCGAGTCGGTTAATCACGCGTTGGAGCGTGACGTAATCGTTTCCGGTCGCGGAGAGGACGAGCGAGTTCGTCGATTTATCGGCGGAGACTTTAATATTCCCCTCGAAAAGCGTCGCTTGGACGGGGTTCACTCCGGTGCCGCCGCCCCCGATTGGTTTCGGGGCCGAAGCCGCCGCGTTCGATGCGAGGTTATTCAGAGTCGTCGCTAATTCCTCGGCGTTTGCGAACTGGAGGTAGATGACGTGAACTTTACCGCCGCCGAGAGCCGCCGGAAGTTTACGGTCGAGTTTCGTTACGAGTTCGCGGACCTGGTCGGCCCCTTTGGTGTTCGCGTGAATAATCAGATTATTCGTGCGTTCATCGGCGATGATCGTGTTGATGATCCCGCCTTCTTTCGTTTTACGGGACTGGAAATTTCCGCGTCCGCCCGCTCCCGGAAACCGAGGTCCGCCGGCCGCCGCGCCCGAAGTACTACCCGGAATCAGCTGGTCGATCAGTTTCGAGAGTTCTACGGCGGAAGCAAATTTCACTTGGATGACCTCGATCCCGGCGTCGTAGGATTCGACGTCGAGGATCTCGAGGAGTTTTGCGAGCTTAGAGATGTTCGAGCCCGTATCGGTCACGATCACCGTATTCGTTTGTTCGTAAGGAATAATTCGGGAGTTCGCGGGCATGAAGGAGCGAAAGTTCCGCGCAACTTCCTCGGCCGACAGGAATTTCAGGGAGAATAGGCGAGTGATGAGCGCGTCCGAGTCGGGAGCGTACTTCCCCGTGTAGGTCCGAAGCTGTTTATCTCGCGCATCCCGCTGGCGGGCGATCCGAATGAATTTTCCGGATGGAATCAGTGCGAATCCGTTCATATCGAGAGCGGTGAGGAAAGCGCGCCAGGCGTCCTTCACGGTCACCGGACTGTTCGAGATAATCGTGATCCGACCCTTCACGTCTTTATCGAGGATATAGTTTTGCCCGGTGAGTTTACCCAGGGCTTTCGCGATATCGATAATGTCGGCATCGGGAAAGTTAAAGTCGGTTACGACTTCGTTCGAACCAGCGGATCCTTCCGCGTCCACGCGGAGAGCCTGACTATTTTTTCCATCGATTACTCCCGGTTTCGCCCCGTCGATATCTACGGTATTTGCGGCCGGTGCGGCTGCTTTACCCGATCCCGGGCGTTTGCCTTCGGTGATTGCGCCACTGCCGTCTTTTCCGGCACGGGTTACTTCACCACCGGGTGATGGAAATCCGCCGCCCACTTCATCGGTCTCGAAATCACTTTCGTCGTCATCAAAGAACTGGGACCCCGCGCCCGGAGGTGCGTAGGGATTATTAAAACCTTTACCCCCCGCTTGGAACCCGCCCGCGCCGGCAGTGTCGGCGGCGTAACCGTTTCCGACCATCAGGATTAAGAAGACTCCGACCGCGATGAGTAAGCTCGTGGCTCCCAGGACCCGCACTCCGGCGGATACCGAAAGAGTTTCGGGGGTGGCGACATTTTTTGGGTTTTTCATCATCATGATTCGTTCCTCGGGGTCACTCGGGCAGCACTATTTAAAATTATAAGATTTGTTCGACGTTTGGCCGTCGCGTTTTACCGTTAATTCAAGTTGGCTCGCGGTCTTTAACTGACTCAGGAGTTCGAATGCGCGTGCGGGATCCGTGATCGGTTCTCCGTTCACTCCCGAAAGTACATCGCCGTTCTTAAGCCCGAGTTTTTCGTAAACGCTGCCCGGAACAATCTGGATGAGCTTATAACCAGCGGGCTGGCCGTTTTCGAAGTGGGGAATCGCGCGCGCTTGCGTGAGCACGTCGTTAATATTTGAGAGGTACTTATCGAGTTCAGACCGAGCGATATTAAAGGTGTTCGGAGCGGTTTGCTCAATTCCTCCGCCATCTCCTTTAGTGACCGGAGGCTTACGCGAAGAAAGGGAGCCGACGCTAATCTTTGTGCCATTTCCCTCTTCGGGCATGTCGACGAATTCTTTTCTTCCGTTCGTGAGATTCCGAAAAACAACCTTATAGGCCGCGATCGAAATGATTTTAATTTTACCGGGGAGTTCGTCGTCGACGCGGAAGGGGTAAACTTGGCTATCGCCCTTATCTTCGATCGTCGCGACGGAGCGCTCTTCATTTTTTAGAATGACGGTCCCGATCAGGTTCAGCGGGAGTTCAGTTTTCACCGGTTCGTTATTCTGCTCCTGCGTTCCCGGAACTTCGTCTCCCGGGATGCGTCCGAGGGAGCTAAAGAGATTCCTCGAGATGATGATTTGGTATTCAGAGAATGGCTTTAGCGAGCCTCCTTCGATGGCGCCCACCCGGGCACGAGAAGGGGGAGCGTCGGGGATCAGTTTTTCGACGTAGAACGCGACGAGATCGGCTCCCGTCCAGGCTATCAACGCTAACGCAATTAAAAGAGCGATTAAATTCAGCTTGCGGGAGTCCCATTTAAATCCGGGTCCGGGAATTTGGGGAGGAGGGAAGTCGTCACCGCCGCCGCCACCGTTCCGCGTGAGACGTGGCTTTACCTTTTCCGTCCACTGACGGCGGATCATTCCCGTCAAAGTTTTGTCGCCGCGAGCATCGGGATCCGCGCCAAAAGGCGCATTCGATTCGTCGGAAAGGGGAGAAAGTCCGGTCGGAGGTTTCGGTCCGCGGGTCGCAGCGCGTGTAATAAACCCCGTCACATCCTGTCGGGATTTCTGGATGGCGCTTTTGAGTTTACCTTTCCAGTCTGGCTTTTCCTGGAACTGCTGGTCGCCCGTATCGTCGCTCATGCGCCCCGCCTTATTCCTTCCTTGGTGTAGACCCCATCCTGGGTTGCAAAAAAACGCGTTCTTACTCTATCAAAGCAAAGTCAGTGCCAATAGCATTCGACACTTCTCGCGCGGGAGTCGTTGCGTTTCAGTAAAGAAATCGTACTCTTACTTCCTGTCAAGATTCTAGCTCTTTCTTTTCCGGCGCTGCGTCTGACATTTTGTCCAAGAACTCGAGCGTTTCGAGTTGTACACTCGACATTTTGTCGAAAGGATACGGGATATGGCGGAAAAAAATCGGAATATGAATAGCTTCATGAAGTCCCTGTTTTTCGGGGAAATCCGCGAGGAAATGATTTTCCCGTATCCACGAATTGCGAACGAATCCGGCGAAAACGTCGCCATGATTCTCGACTCGATCCAGAAATTTTCGAACTCGAAATTCGAGTCGGCGAAATGGGACGAGGCGGGATCGATGCCGCGAGAAATCGTGACGGAACTTGCGGACCTTGGACTACTCGGACTCGCGGTTCCCGAAGAGTACGGTGGACTCGGACTTTCGCAACAAGCTTACGCGCGAGTGATGCAAGAAGTTTCCGGACTCGATGGTTCAGTCGCCACGACGCTCGGTGCGCACCAGTCGATTGGTTATAAGGCGCTCCTGCTTTTCGGAACCGAAGAGCAGAAATCGAAATACCTCCCGCGTCTCGCTTCGGGCGAGCTGATCGCGTGCTACTGCTTAACCGAACCGGGGAGCGGATCCGACGCCGCTTCGATTAAAACCAGGGCCGTTCGCTCGGCCGACGGAAAGTCGTATGCCATCACGGGAAATAAGCTTTGGATTACGAATGGCGGGATCGCGAGCTTCATGACGATTTTCGCGAAAACCGAAGTTGATGGCCACGATAAAGTTTCGTGCTTTATTCTCGAAACGCCCGCAAAGGGCGTCAGCGTGGGTCCGCCCGAGCATAAACTGGGGATCCGTGCGTCCTGGACGAATGCGATTTTTTTCGAAAACGTAAGCGTTCCTGCTGAAAACGTCATCGGCGGAGTCGGAATGGGTTTTAAAGTCGCGATGGGCGTTCTAAATCACGGACGAATGGGACTCGCCGCGGGCTCGGTCGGAGGGTCGAAGAAGGCTCTCGAAGCCGCGATCCTTCACGCGAACGAACGAGTGCAGTTTAAGAAAAAAATTGGTGAATTCGGGATGATTAAAGAAAAGATCGCCCGGATGACGACGAATATTTTCGTCGCCGAGAGTATGGTCTACATGACGACCGCTCTGATCGATCGCGCTCATACCGATCCGTCGCTGGATTATTCGATCGAGAGTGCGATTGCAAAAATTTACGCCAGCGAGACGCTTTGGGATTGCTGTGACGAGAACCTTCAGATTTGGGCCGGGAACGGTTATATGAAGGAATATCCTTACGAGCGTTGGCTCCGGGATGCGCGCATTAATCGAATCTTTGAGGGAACCAACGAAATCCTTCGGGCATTCATTGCCCTTTCCGGAATGCAGGCGCCCGGGCAAGAACTCGCGGGGCTCGCCGAAGCGATTAAATTTCCCTTGAAGGGCTTGGGACCCGTCACCGATTACGTGGGCCGGAGAATTAAGCGGAATGTGATGGGTGAGAATATTTCGCAGTCCCACCCGGCACTCAAGAAAATGGCCGGGGTACTCGAGGAGTACGCAGGAGAATTCGCAAATCAGATCGAGATTCTGCTGCGGAGACACGGGAAAGAGATTCACCTCCAACAGCTCGCCCAGAAACGAATCGCCGATATTGCGATCGAGCTCTACGGGATGGTCTGTGTGCTCTCACGCATGAGCGCCATCCTCACCGAAAATGGCGTGGAAAAATCCCAGTTTGAACTCGCCATTGCCGAGGCCGCTTTTCAGCGGGCAAACTCGAAGATTCGCAATAATTTTCGGCAAATTGACCGCAATGACGACGATTCGATTAAGTTCATTGCCGAACGCGCTTACGAACTTGGGAAGTATCCGTTCGAGCCGATGAAGGGCTAAGGTCCGCGAATCCGGACGGAGGCAGGGTCGCGCGCCTCGTACGTCTGAATAGGAATGAGGAATCCGAGCCCGAGGATGAGGGCTAGAATTGCGACGAGAATGGACCAGCGGATACTGCGTTTCATCACCGAAAGCTCCTAGTCGCTTATCGGCGAGGGGGCCGTTTCCCTCAACCCGGACCCATTCGATTAGAGGCGACGCGTTAGATTATTCTATTAAAAAAAGG